>NZ_ALBR01000111.1:0-33667 GCF_002081505.1 Bacillus sp. CDB3
GCAAATACACCAAATTCATTACTCATTTTATCACCTCATTGGTTGCTTCTATCATAACGCGTTATTTACCTGTTTACATGATTGATTTTTTGTATAGATGAGATACAAGGTATTTTAATACACTAAATATTGACCGTAAAAAATAAGAGAACAAGCGCAATGCTCGTCCTCTTATTTACAAAGCTATCAACCTTGCGTTACAATTGTTGTAGAAAATAATCGAATAAATGGAACAGAGCCTTAAATCCTCCGCGACCAAACTTTGGATTTAAAGCTCCTATAGAAACTACACAAGGTGTTTAGACCCTGTTGTTTTATTAAAATTGTATCTTTATGATACCAAATTTGGACAAATAGGTAAAGTAAAAATTTTCTTGTGTAGCTTCCTTTTATTCTTATAAGGAGGCTTTTTGTATGTCGGAAGCGATGCAACTATCACAAATAGAAACTTTTATTGATGAATGGCATGAATGTTATCTCTCGGAACGTAAGAAAACTGGCTACGTCATGACGCTAGATTTAAGCAATGAGAAGCATAAACAAATCTGGTATGGATTACATGACCTAGAACGCCTCATCAGAAGCTCCAGATTATCATTAGAGGATGTCTATCTATCCTTGAATGCATTTCATCACGGAAGTCGTAAAACGTCAGATTTGAAGCAAATCCGCAATATAGGCGTAGATTTAGATTTTTATAAGATTGGACTTACGAAAGAACAAGTAAAAGAAGAGATACAGAGATTAGTTGCAAAAGGAGTAATCCCTTGCCCGAATTTAATGTTGCATGGCCGAGGGGCACAGTTAATTTACAGCATTTCTGGAGGATCGGCACCCAAAATGGGGTATATGGCTCAATACATAACAAATAATCTGATCAAAACGTTACTGCATGTAGGGGCAGATGGAGCGTGTTCTGATTTATCTCGTGTATTTCGATTGCCATATTCCGTCCACAGTAAGACAGGAAAACAAATAACGGTAGACATCTGGACGAAACGAGAATATCAGCTCATGGAACTCTATGAATATGTGCCGCCAATGGAGAAGAAGCGTCCTACGAAGCGGAAAGGTATCATACAGACGTTACCAGCGCAAAAAGGAGTCATGACTCTCTACAGTTTAAATACAGCTCGTAAAGCGGATTTGGAGAAAATTGTGGAGATGCGAAAAGGTGAGATCGATCATAGACATGATATGACATACATATACGCGTTCACAACGGCTTTAATTGTAAAACAGCAAGTTGCAACTGTGGAAATGACACGACAGCTCAATGATAGATTTACAGAGCCGCAGAAAACAAGAGAAGTAGAACGGACAGCAAAAGATGCGTACAAAGATGCGATTACATTTTTCGATGCCTATGTTAAAAATAATTGCGAGATGAAGGAGCTACCAAGAAACCTGATCAAGCCAATGAAAAACACTACGGTCGTGGACAAGCTTAACTTAAATTTGACACAAGATGAGATGGAGCAGTTGACTACGTTGATAAGTAAAGGAGAAAAGAAGCGTAGAGATACATTAAGTAAGCGAAAAAAACGTGGAGCTATTAGTTGGGAAGAGCATGTTAAAGTTAAAAATGAGGAGAAACAGGACAAACTTTCACAATTAAAACAAGTCATGGAGCTACATCCAAATACGTCACAACGTCAACTAGCAAGGATTTTAGGGATATCAGAGTCCTATGTACGTAAGTTAAAAAGACAAGTATAAAAAAGTGCGCACTCACTATCCGCTTAAAGCTATATAATTGGACTACGTGGTTTATGGATGTAGACTGTTGAGTGCTGTGTGCTTGTTCTCCAGGTTGATGTCCCTTTTTAGTGGACCTCTTTGTTCTGTTTTTACTTTTTTCTTTTGTTACACTATTCTTGGGAACTTTGTATTTGCTGGGGATGTAGTTTCTATTATTTTATTTACGGAGCGTGTATGCTATGTGTTTTACGGTTTCTACTAAAAGATTTAACTTAGCAACTGCAAGACAGCTTGTAGGACTCAAAAGAATGTGGTTTATTACGTTTGGAAAAGAGTTAGTTCTAACTGAAGGTATTACACAAGGGGAAGTACGAGAGTTATATTCTAAGATTTATCGTCATACAGATTCTAGCTACTGTAGATAATGTTGGTATTTACTATATTCTTATACAGTAAGGTATGTGAAATTTTAGGTTAGAGTATGGAGTCTATCTTGCGGAGAGCACTTTGGTATAGGTGCTCTTTGTTGTATAGAACTTATATAATAAACTTATTTGAAGAGTGTTTTAGATATAGTTGAACATACATAGATTAATCTTAATAACAAAGGGTTTTCTGTATAATATGGTGTACTACTATTAAGGAGTTCCTGTTGGTTTGAAAAAAGAGAAGCATGGAAAGTATAATGAATGCACATTGAATATATACTTTTTTCTCAAGGTGTGAATCACTAGGATTTCTTGTTTAACACCTAATTCTTTAAGCGGAGGTGTTGTGGCTAAAACAATGGAGCTATTTCGATTCACGTCCCCTACTAGGGCAAGTTTCGTGTACCTCGGGTCTAACCCTTGTTTGATACAACTGACTGAAGCGTAAAAACTTCGCAAATCGACGTACAATGTAATATCACCCCTAAACAACAGAGCGTTTGTTCTAATTGTATGCGAACTTATGTTCTTTTGGAAGGGGTTCTCAAGAAAATATTGGTTAAAAAAAAGAAAACCGGTCTATATAACAGAGACGGTTTTCTTTTTTTCTGATTTTTTTAGTTTTGCAACACCATCTGGATAACTTTTCATATTAAACCAAATTATTTGCCTTTTATTAATATTATGTAAATGATATCGTTTTAAATAAGAATAGTTACGATTTACAGCTTTGTATTCAAAATAATCAATGAGGAGTGATAGTATATGTTAAAACAAAAAATGATGAAGGTGGCTTTATGTGGTGCAATTGCTACAGGTGTTGTCGGTTCTTTTGAAGCAGTGAAACCTTCTCAAGTAAGTGCTGCAGTATCATGGGAAAGTACATTAGAACCAGTAGAAAAAGTAGCTGTTAAATATTATACAGGTGATGGCTATGCTAAAATTAATCAAGAGTTAAGAGAAGGTAATATAAATGGTAGTCAATCAAAGTACATTAAATCTATAGATCAAGCTTTAAAAAAAGCTAAAACGTCAGAAAAAATGACAGTATATAGGTATGCAGATGAAAGACAATTGGGTGCTAAATTTGGTTCGTTATTACAGTTTAAAGATTTAAAGCTAGATTCTATAGATCATATTAAAAATACACAAAACTATATTTTAGAAGCAAAAAAATTAGTTGAAAAATGGCATAATAAAACATTAACAGAAAAAGCATATACAAGTACTTCTACGCAGAAAGTAGCAAACTTTAGTGCTAGACCAATTCTTTTTGAAATTACAGTACCTAAAGGTACACATGCAGCAAAAGTAGAAGTGATTTCTGAATTTAAAAATGAAAAAGAATTGTTATTGCCTAGAAATAGCAAATTTAAAATTGAAGGTTCATCTTTTAATGCTGCAGAAGGTTACTTAGTAATTAAGGCAACATTGGTTAATTGACACTCCCACCCTAAATAAGAGCATGTTTTGAAAAAGATTGATCAAAACATGCTCTTATTATATTTTGTCAGGTATATTAATTTTTGTTGTTCTTTGTAGTGGAAATATGACCGCTCATTTTCCACTGTAAGGAAAAGAAGAATGGTTCAAAATGATTTTGTATGCGGGATAAATAAAACGTGTTATACAAAACAAAGAGACCGTTAAAAGGAATTGAGGTGGATTGGAAGATAAAAGTAGTAGAAAAATCCCGGTTTAGAATTCTATCAGATTTTAACGAAAGAGTACCCCCACTTCAATCATGTAAAGGGTGAAGTGGGGGTACTTCAATTTAATGTTGGTTGCTTGAAATATGAATAAGAACCACTTATGACATCAAAGTGGTTAAAAGTGGAATAACAATTCCCCAAAGTGTGAATATAGTAAGTGTAAGTGTCATATGTATCACCTTTTCCTTATAAAGATATATTTTCTTGTTGATTATAATAATATTTAGAATATTCGTAAATAAAAAAGTATCAAAATGAGAAGTATGCAAAATTACATATTTCAGAGTTAGCAAAGGAGTGTCCCTAAAGGTACATAAAAAAGTAAGTTAGCTGCGAAAAATATTTATGCTATTTGATAGGACAAACTTGTTCTGTTTTTGCTCCTATACTCTGTTACAGTATTCTATATACTCTTGTTCTTGCTGGGGACAAGAACATAGCTTTGTATAGTAAAAATCAAGGAGAGTGGATTCTATGTGTTTAGTGGGGTCAGATAGTAAAGTCAAGCCAGTAGCTGCACGGCAGATTGTAGCAATAAAAAGAATGTGGTTTTTTACGTTTAGAGAAGAGTTAGATGTATCTGGAGGTCTTACACAGAGTGATGTACGGGAATTGGTTCTTAAAATATATAATTATGAGGAATCTAGATGTGGTAAATATTATGATTCAACAGGTCCAATATAGAGAATATCCTACGAATGGAGGAAGAGAAAATGAGTTTATATTCTTTATACGGAAATACAGATGGTTAATCAATGAAAGAACATGAAAAAGGTATTTAATACTTTCCCCGCAAGGATACGAAAAAAATGGCCTTTCATTTTCCTTTGTATGATAAAGAAGAGGGAGTCGGATTTTGTATGCAGAGGGGATAAAACTTGTTATACAAAACAAATAAACCATTAAAAGGAATTGATTGAATTTGAAAGATAAAATCAGTAGAAAAAGCATTTTTTAGCAGTCTATTTAGTAGTGTATTGAAGTATTATATAATTGCACGTACTTTATTCATTAACAAAAATAAAAACAGTCTTGAACTCCCTCAACTTAACGTCCTTACGGTCTGTTTGAAGTAAGAGAGGAATGTTGGATTATGATAAAAATATTTTGATTTTGTAAATTATTTTCAGAAAATTCACGAATAAAACATTATTTTCACGTGGAATGGGTTTATTCTTAGTTAGCAATCAATAAATATCAATTATTTAATTTAAAGGGGAAATATACATGTCGGCATTTTTAGCAATGGTTATAGTTTATGGAACGATAGGATTACCAGCTATTATAGCAGGATTATTAGGCATTTAAGATTATTTTTAAACTTTGTAAAAAAACTATATACAGTATAAGAATGGAGAAATAACTATGATTTTTGAACTTCCACTTGATCATTTTCCACCTCTTGAGAACAATTCAGGAAAAACATTACCTAATCCATCGGTTGAAGATTTAGAAACCATTTCAACTGGGATTAAGCACTTTGTTGAGAACCATCTACAATCTGTGAAAGAGTTTATTCCTCAAACAATTGAACAGGCAACAAATGCCGCAACATCAATTGAAAATGTGAAAGTTGTTGTAAAAGCAGTTGACAGCGTTACCAGCTTGTTTTAAACGAACTTATTAGGACTTAATCATGAGAAATTGTAACAATTCAGGACTTATATAAATAGAGACGGAGTCTGGAATCAGACTCCGTTTTTTCAGTATACACAGCATTACAGAAATTAGTAAAGATTACTTAAATCTTCTCTCTAATCTAAACCATTTTAGTGGCTTTTTACTTTTCCATAAGATTTAACCACATTAAAAAATATGTTTAATTTACTGCTCAGCTGTAACATCTTTAAAATTAATTAAATTAGCTTCTTTTTCCATTCTACCAAGGTAATTACTGTAATATTCGTTTGGTTTACTACTTTTTCCAATGAACATTGCAGCATCGGAATTATCTGTTCTATTTATCCACTTTGCAACAGAACCGTTTATATAAAAAAACCTGAAAGGTGCACCCGCACGAGAAGTATTGTTGCGATCCCTATAAAGATTTGTCACGTATTCAATCGTTTGTGCATCTTGCTTGATAAAATACTTATGGTTTAGTGAACCAAAAAGGAGATGTGTTTTACGCATGATAGTAGTTAAAAGTTTCAGTTGTTTCTGTTCTTGTTTGATACCATACACGTGATATCGAAAATCACGACTTAACGTACTGTTAGTTTTTAGTAGCAACCTTGAACAAACTCACATGAAGTTTAGATTTGTACATATCGTTTTTATTCTAAAAAAAGACGAATCAGAACCTAAATGGTTAAAGTAACCAAAATAAAGTAGCATGGAACGGGTTATATTTTAAGAGAACATATATGTGTCGCTTCTCATCCAATTTATTCGTACAGGATTTATTGGATAGGGGTACCAATTTTCAGGTCGCATATAAGGATTCAGCAAGGTATTTTTCAATCGTTAAAACCTTTTTAGGTATCCTTTTCCTAAAAAATTTACTTAATCCTATGAGGAGGTTTATATGTATGTTGAAGCTAAAAAAACAAGTCAGTATATTCTTGGGATGTATACTATGTGTAACACTTATAGGTTGTCATTCTGATAAAAAGAGCATAAATAAACAATCTGATTTAAAAAATACAACCTATCAGAAAGAGGATGCTACTAATAAACGTAATTTTTATCAAGCAAAGCCACTATCTTTTCCAAATGATGCTGCTCAGAATGCTACTAATTGGATGCAGAAGCCCGAAGTATCGCAGAAAGTTCACGATTTTATTAAGAGTACCGGTAAGAGTTGTGCACCAAATGTAGCAAAAGTAGGTCCACATATTATGAATCAGACAAGTCCAGATGCGATATTTTTAGAATTAACAAAGTCACCGGCATCCGTTTTAGTCAGTTGTGAATCTCCACGTACACATGAATTTATAAGAGACTTGAAAATAGACAATCCTATCTTCCCAATGATTACCCATTAGTTTCTAGTAACTGGAGTATATGCATTGTTTACCCGCAACACACCATAATACGATTTCTTTCCGTGTAATAGCACTAAGTAATTCAGTATGGACTGAAGAAGAGTCTAGTTTTTCTCAGTCATCATGTAAAAAACAAACTTTCGTGTCAAATTCACTTATATCCAAATAAATACTACCATATATGTGATTTTTCTTTTATGTAGCATCATCTTTTGGGCGCCTCGAGATATTTTTATGGTGTACCTCGACCAACAACATCGGGTATGAGATATTGTCCTAAATCGAAAGGTGCCTTAGCGTCCAAGTATTTTTTACAGGACTTTTATCATCGAGAAAGTCTAAGTTTAAAATAGAATGTAAATATAAATATGCAAGGAGTGTTTCGCATGCTGAAACTAAAAATGATGAAAGTACTATTATGTAGTGCAGTTGTAACTAGTTCTTTCGTTTTTATTGGAAATCATCAAGTAAGTGCAAAACCTACTGAAGTAGCTTATCAAATAACTCCGATGGTTCAGAAAGGAGCTATTACGATCCTTTCTGATCCGCAATATCCATGGACAGCAAAAACAGATGCTGGCCAATCCGAAACAAATGCAGAACAAGAAGAAGAATCTAAAAAATTAATTATAAGCCAATTTACAAGCGCAGCTGAATATGGAAGGGACTTTAACACTCGCCAAGGAATAGCGAATGACCGTCCATTACCACCCATGCTTATTAATGGAGATATAACAGCATTTGGTCATGGATGGCAACGAAAGCTTATGACAATGTATATTAATAATGTAAAAAAAAACCATAACCAACCCGTCTACTATGGGTTAGGAAATCATGATATAGAAAACAATGTAAGAGACTGTGCTAATAATGGCTGTCTTATAGATACAATGGATATGTATACAGAACATGTAAAGTCACTAGTAAGTTCAGGTGCAAATTTTGATATGTCAAAAAAGGGGTCACATTCTACAGGTAGTTTTGCTTATTCAATAGACTATGGACCGCTCCATCTTGTCCAATTAAATCAGTATCCGACGTATATGTTTGATGAGAAAAAAACAGTAGGTTCTAAAAGATATACAATGCAAAGCCCTCTAGATAATGGATGGTTAGAAGCTGATTTGAAAGCTGCTCAGAACAAGGGACAAACCATTATTGTAAATCTACATAAACCAAATGATTGGAAGGGTGGCCCAAGTCAAAAATTTAAAGATTTACTTACAACTTACAATGTCAAAGCAATCTTTGCCGGACATTATCATACGCTTAGTGGGAAAATAGATGGAACATATGATTATTTTGCAAATGTTCCTGTATTCTTATCGGGTAGTGCATCACAAAAAACATTTTTAACAGTGGAATATGAACTAGGCTCTACCAAACGACTAAACGTGTATAAAGTAATGAGTAATGATTGGAGAAATAAAACATTAATTCATACGATTACAGGGTAAAAATCTTCCATGCGAAAAAGACTAGCGAGTTGAGTCATAGGTCTTACCTTGTGAATAGTAACTCATAATTTTCAGATGATTATAAGGTAAAAAGACAACGTCTTCCAGTGAACTGCATCTCCGGTTGTTGGATAGTATCTAGCAATTGGAGGTGCAGTTTTTAAGATACATAATCAAATACCAGATTATTTTGTATCCATGGTTTCATCATTTTTTATGTAGAAAATGAATTTATAACTTAAAAGGTAGACATCTCCTTCATAAGAGGGATGTCTACCTTTTTGTTTTAATTTACTTTCTGCTCACTTCTCATTTCCCATAATCCCCTAAAAAATGGCTGTCCTTTTGCGAGATGTTCACATAACTGCTCATGTTTCTCAGACCATCCATTTTTCACTTCATCATAGAGACGTATCCAGACATCTTCAAACTCCATATGTTGGACCGTTGCATATGATGATGGATCCCACTCTGTGTACCAATAGCGAATTTCAGCTGAATTCTTCATTGTATGTAATTGATCTAACGCTATAAATAATAATTGTTTTAACTGTCTCTCTTTACGAGTTAAACCGTTCATGAGATGCGGGGATGGCGATAAAATATGATGTTCCTTTTCTGTTTCTTCCATCCGGAGCTCATACTTTTCTGCTTGCACATTTTCTATCATCTCGTATATCATCTGCTCATGACGAGGTATAAGCCTACTTTTTCGAATCGGCACATTGTAGCCGATTGAATCTACAGCTATAATTCCTTTTCCATCTGTAACTACAAAACAATACTCTTGTTGCAAACGCTCGTGATTTTTACGAATATAAGCCTTATGATGTACGTCTTCCATTAATTTTTGCGGAAGCTCTAATAATTCGTTCTCGATGTAATGATATAATGTGGAATCTACTTTTAATAATGGCACTTGATCTAATAGTTCAATCGTATCATCTTTCCGCCACTCGTAAAATTGACAAACGTTATACCCATTTTCTTCACCTTCAAACCAATTTATCCATACATCATGCAGATATAACATTCTCTACCCCTCATTTCACTACTGTTTGTACCAATCATTATGTTCATTTTTTTAAAAATTCATTCTACTAAAGGAAATATATTCTAAATGTTATTTAGTTCTGTTGCAAAGCTTAAAAAAGTAGAAAACTTCCCCATAAAAAATGTACCTCCAATTGTTAATTGTGTCTAACAATTGAGGGTGTAGTTTTTTTAGTTCTGGTACACAAATTTTGATGAATAACTTCTTCATTTCTAGTAAGAAGATTTTAGTATGGATAATTTTTCATTTTTATCCATATTGTTTTACTTTTGTATATTCTATCTAGATGATAGTATTGCAAATAAGAATCATTACGTTTTGTAAGTTTGCATTCAAAATAATCAATGAAGGAGTGGAAAAAATGTACAAGAAAAAAATGATGACAGTTGCTTTATGTGGGAGCATTTTAGCTGGAGGTTTGACTGGCATTGGTGGTTCTAAAGCTTATGCTATGGATCCTGCTACGATTGGAGCGATTGCAGGAGGTGCTAGCCAATTAGGTGGAGCATTTAAATCGGGTGCTGAGGGATTAGATACAGTGTTAACGTCATTAAAAAATAATCTATCACCACTATATCAAGAAGTGAAAACCATTTATAAGGACTATGAAAATAGTCAACTGGCAAAGACAGACCGTCCAGCTGCTTTAAGACACTTATTAAGTGATTTAGCAAAAAAAGGAACGGTTGGTCAATCGTCTTTAAATATTGCTATTGTCAAAGCTGATTTAAATGCGTATTTAATCACACAACGTCATTTGGGTGGTAATAATGTTCACGAGGAGCTGATGGATCCCACTAAGTATGCATCAGAGTTAGTAACGGTTGGCGGTGCTCAATATCGTGTGTATTACTTTAAAGATAGCGCTCGTTTAAAGGTAATGGCAAAAAATCACAACCTAGTAAATAAAACAGATGCAGGTGTATTTTATGGTGGTTATGGTCCCGTAGGTGCGGTAAATAACAATATTTATAATATAAATAACAGGGAATCAAATACTGTTGATTTTTATCCGGCAGGTCAAGTAGTTACTGGTGCTTTCCATAAGATACAAATGTTATCAGAATTACCAGGTTATTTTCAATATACGCATTCAAACGTACTAAAATGGTTACAGAATGGAATTAGAAGATAACATGAAATATAACAAAAAAGACGAGGATTCTTCCGTCTTTTTTGTTATAAAATTAAGGTTCTGTTGCAAAGTTTGAGTGTACTTAAATTACTCTTATGAAAAAAAGTATATTGTTCTATTATATGAACGAGTTTAATAAGAAATATTTGTTAAAGAAACCTTTTCTTAAGGAAAGGTTTCTTTTCATTTGTAAAATCATTTCTAATACTCTAATAAAGAATAAATTTAACAGTCCCTAAAGGTACACAAAAAAGTAAGTTAGCTGCGAAAAATATTTATGCTATTTGATAGGACAAACTTGTTCTGTTTTTGCTCCTATACTCTGTTACAGTATTCTATATACTCTTGTGCTTACTGAGGTCAAGAACATAGCTTTGTATAGTAAAAATCAAGGAGAGTGGATTCTATGTGTTTAGTGGGGTCAGATAGTAAAGTTAAGTCAGTAGCTGCACGGCAGATTGTAGCAATAAAAAGAATGTGGTTTTTTACGTTTAGAGAAGAGTTAGATGTATCTGGAGGTCTTACACAGAGTGATGTACGGGAATTGGTTCTTAAAATATATAATTATGAGGAATCTAGATGTGGTAAATATTATGATTCAATAGGTCCAATATAGAGAATATCCTACGAATGGAAGAATAGTATTACCAAAAGAACTACGAATAACATTAGCATTCGCACCGAATTCCAGTGTGAAAATGTTTGTGCTAGATGGGAATATACATGTACAGAAGCAAGAAAAAAATTGTTTTGTGACAGGTAGAACGTCGGAAGATTACAAAGAACTCTATGATGGACGCTTGATCTCAAGTCCAGAGGGAGCAAAAGATCTTTTGCAAACTTTACAGAAATGGATAGGAAATTTGAATAGATGCTGTTAAAAATTTCACTTGATGAATAAACAAGACAGACATAAAAAGAAGATAAATATGAGATATATTTTACCTTATATACTAATCAGATTAATTAGTAAACATAGTCAAATTAATAAAAATGTATAGTTTAAGTAGGAGAATGTCTATGATTAAAAAAATAATAATGATCAGTTTACTTATAATTATAGGTGTTAGTGCAACAATTTTTGGTTTCAAATATAATACTGCTAAACATGAAATTGCATCGTATATGGAGAAACAAGGAATTAAGAAAGAAGACATACAGAAAGAAAATCCTTTGCAGAGTTGGATAATAACGAGGGAACCTAAAAGAGGTTATTTTTGGAGTTATGTATATATAAAGGATGAGGATCCAAGTCTTCAATATAGATATTGGTATTATGATGGCAAGGTAAAATTTGCTGCGGTGAAGGTCCTGAAGGCCTCCAAAGGAAACATTATATCCGAGGGGATAGAGTTAGATTCCGAAGAGAAAAAGAAATTAAAATACCCACCTTTGGATTAAGAGCGATGTAGTTTAGGCTTTTGTACGGCAGAGAGGAAATATGAAGTTTTTCACAAAACAAACCAACACACTAAATGAAAATAGAGAGTGTAAAATAGTCCCAAAAGGTAGGCGTTTATGTGCAAATGATAAAATAACTCTTTACATTTGCCCTTGTATACTAATTTTTGCAGTTCTTTATAGGTAAAAAAACGAAATCTACTTTAAGCATGATGAATTCTAAAGAGGACTTATATATACCGAATTTTGCAACAGAACCCTTACAAAAATGTAAGGGTTCTGTCATGTTGTTCGATATTAAATTTTCTTCCAGTGTTATTTAATATAGTTGTAAGCAAAATAATAGTAGGAGAAATTAAATATGGTACTAAAAAAACGTATGAAATACCCAAGTTTAGGATTAAAAAAATGGACGAATATAGCTATAGCAGGATCGATTTTATCGAGCATTTCTTTGTTTTCCATTCCACTGTATGCAGATGCACAAGAAAAATCGAATCGAATGGAAAGACCCCAATATCAGATTGAAGCTAAGCTTGATCATCAACTACATAGCATTCAAGCAAGCGAAACGGTATCATTTAAAAATAAGTACGGACAAAATCTGAATGATTTGGTCTTTCATCTATACCCCGATTCCTACAACAAACTGGAGACCATGAGTAATATGCATGCTAAGCCAACTCCAGAATGGCTTTCAGAGCTAAAAAAACAATATCCCACCGTTACGGAGAAGGACTACTTAGGTGATATCGAAGTAACAAGTGTAACCATCCAGGGAGAAAAAGTCTCGTATACGCAAGAGAATCAAGTACTCAAGATTCAATTAGCTAAACCACTACAATCCAATCAGTTTGTCGACGTGAAGATCGATTTCACAGTTAAGATCCCTTTCGGTTTTCAACGAATGAACTATAGAGATGACTTTTACAGTATCACCAAGTGGTATCCTATACTAGCCATGTATGATCAAAAAGAAAGAAAGTGGGATGAAAATCCGTATCATCCAGACGGTGAATCGGATTATAGTGAATTCTCGGATTATAAAATGAAGCTTACCGTTCCGAAAGAGATGACAGTTGCGGCTACGGGTACAGAAAAGGAAAGCATTCATCATAATGAAAAAGTAATTCAAGTGAATGCTCCCAATGTGAGAGAATTTGTTTTCTTTGCTAGCCCTCATTATACAAAAGAGACTCGAAAAATAGCAGGGGTTATCGTCAATAGCTACTACGATAAAAGAAATCCCCAGGGTAAAGAGATTGCATTGAGTGGACTAAGTAGTGTAGAAGAAGCGATGCCATTTTTTAATCAAAAATTCGGACAGTATTCTTATCCTGAATTTGATATTATGGAAACCCGTATTATAGGTGCTCCTATGGAGTACCCAACCATTGTTCAACTGGGTGATTACTCTGAGGATGGGGCCCGTGCGAATAAGGCTCTCGTTCACGAATTAGCCCATCAATGGTTTTATGGAATGATCGGAAACAACCCTTATCACGATCCAGCCCTAGATGAGAGTTTTACTACGTTTGCAGATATATATTTTAAGGAATATGATACGAAGGGGAAATCTGGATTCAAAAAATCTTTATCTTATAGTGAAGAAGTAATTAAAGAAATGTCCGGAGCCATTAATCGCCCATTATCCCAATATCCTAAGGGTGACTACGGCAACTACGTCTATGGAAAAGGATATATTCCTTTAATCGATTTATATTATAAAGTCGGAGAAAAAAAGTTTGATCAGATCATGAAGACTTATTTTGCTCAAAATAGATTTACGAATGCTACTTTTACTAATTTCTTTGAGGCAGTCAATCAGGTAGCTGGAAAAGAGATTAGAGATTACATGGAGGGGGCATTTACAAAGCCTGGTTATTATCCTATACATCTTATCCAATCGGAAAAAGAGACTAAGTAGAGATTATAATGGTTCTGTTGCAAAGTTTCTTAACATCAAATGAGATGAGAGATTTTATCACTAACTATTATGCAACTATAAGTATTTTTTGTAATTCACTGCAAGTCGAAAAACAGGCGTCTGGTTTTGAACTGCCTATGTGGTACAATTGCTACTAGTGCTGTCGGTTCTTTTGAAGCAATCAAACCTCTCTTCAAATAAGTGCACAAACTTTTGGAGGTCACGAGGTAATTGGTGAGCATCTATCCAAACGCCAATATAAGATTACTAATGTCAAAAGGAATCCTGACACTTCGGTTGTTAAAGTGGATGAAATGATTTCTTTCGCACGAACAGTAGAGCATACTGCCAAATTTACATTTAAGACAAATAGCCGAAATACTAGATTATAGCTATGATTATATTCGGCAAATAAGCAGTCGAATGAAAAGAACTCACAGAAAATTCACAGTTGTAACACACTGCTCTTGATATTGGTATGTTATACTTATACCAGTGAGAAGTGGCAGAAAACACGGATCATACACACGAATTTCATAATCTAAACGGTTCGCGGCATATAAAAATCCGAAACCATCTTCAATGGTGCAGATTGAATGTATCCGTGAAGGGGAGAGAACATCGAAAAGGTGTTCTCTTTTTATATTGATTATAAAATATCACATACCAGATTGTTTATAAAAAATAAAAAAACTGAACAAAAGCAGAAATAGTTTGGTTACGACGAATCGTTGCATGTGGAATACGATAAAATTTGTTTTTTTATAAAACGATGACTTTGTTCTATTTTGCGAAAGAACCAATGTTTCAACTCTAAAGCAATGATTTCGGTTATTAATACCAATTTATTTTTTGTTATATAAGGGGAGGCTAATCTTCGAAAGTAATAAATGAAAGAGCTTAATAGCCTAGATGGAGGTTTTTATATGAAGCGCTACATAACACCCTTTAGTCTCGCACTTATTTTAGGTATAAAGCGTATGGGGCCCCACCCTTATTACGTACAAATTACAACAGATGGTCAACTAAAGGGTAAAAGATTTGAGTATAATTTACAAGGATTTGATGAAAAAGGGAAAGAGAAAACAATGTCATTTACCACTGAGAAACAACTAAGAAAAGATGCCTATGTAAAATTATTTTACGATAAAGATAGAGGAGTGAAAACTTGGGAAGAAGTGAAAAATGAAGACCTTCCTAAGAAGGTAAAAGAAAAATTGCAAGGGAAATAGAAATTTATTGTAACATTTGAATAAAGTTTGAAAAAAGCAAAGCCAGTTACCTTTTTAGGTTAACTGGCTTTGCTCAGGCTGTGGAGAAAGTCTTCTCCACAGCCTGTTTTTGTGTCTGAACCTCTTTTTATGTGTCAACACTGATAAAAAAGAGGAAAAGGAGAGATTTCTTATGATGGGTGCTTTAAAAAATCATCGCGATGAACGTGTATCTGTTTCTGTAGAAGAGTTAGTTCCACAAGATCATTTCCTTCGTGCGATTGAAGCGACAATTCGTTTTGATTTTATTGAGGAGAAGTTACGCCCTTATTACTGTGAAAACAATGGACGTCCGTCAATCCATCCTATCGTTTTATTCAAAATGATGTTTATTGGATATTTTTATGGTATTCGTTCTGAGCGTCAATTGGAAAAGGAGATTAAAACGAATATCGCCTACCGTTGGTTTTTAGGGTTTTCTCTATCAGATACTATTCCAGATCATTCTACAATCAGTTGGAATCGCCGTACCCGTTTTATTCATACAAATATTTTCGAAGAAATTTTTGATGAGATTGTGAGGCAAGCGACGGAGAACCGGATGGTGGGAGGACGTGCACTGATGACAGATTCTACACATATTAAGGCCAATGCTAATAAAAATAAATTTGTACATAAATATAAAAAAGAAAAGGCAAAGTTTTATATAGATGAACTAGAAGCTGCGGTAATCGAAGATCGTGAGGTACACGGAAAAAAGAATTAAAACCTAGAAAGGAAAGTGATACCCCTACTAAAAAAACTCGTATAAGCACTACGGATCCAGATAGTGGATTTTTAATGAGAGATGGAAAACCGAACGGTTTTCATTTCTTAGATCATCGTACAACTGATGCGAAGTACAATATCATTACAGATACCTATATAACGGCTGGAAATATGGCAGATTCCGAGCCGTATTTAGCACGTCTACAAGCTCAAATTAATAAATTCGGATTTAAGGTGGAAGCTGTAGCT
Source organism: Bacillus sp. CDB3 (assembly GCF_002081505.1). NCBI lineage: Bacteria > Bacillati > Bacillota > Bacilli > Caryophanales > Bacillaceae > Bacillus > Bacillus sp. CDB3. The sequence goes on from NZ_ALBR01000111.1 coordinate 16,031, forward strand.
CTTGATGCAGGCTATTTTACAGGTTATATCTGTAAGAAATTATCAGAAAGAAATATATTTATGGTGATGGGGTATCGCCGATTTGGAAAGCGAAATAAAGAAGTACCGAAAAGCCAATTTAAATATGTAGAAGAAATGAATGCATTTGCTTGTCCGATGGGATGTATTTTAGAGTATGCGACAACGGATCGCGAAGGATATCGTCAATATAAATCGAATCCAGAAGACTGCGCTGTTTGTCCGCTACGTGAGGTGTGCTTTTCAAAGAAACAGAAACAAAAAGTTATCACTCATCATGTATGGGAGAAATATAAAGATATCGCTAGAAAAAACAAGCTAACAGTTACAGGGAAAAAGTTGTATAAAGTACGCTGTTCAACTATAGAGCGAAGCTTTGCGGACGCCAAAGAACTCCATGGCTATCGATATGCTCGGTTTCGGGGGCTGAAGTCTGTCCAAATGCAGGCTTATCTCACCTCAGCTTGTCAAAATATGAAAAAAATAGCCCTCCATCTGACCAAAAAGGGTCTGGTGGAGGGCTATTTTTCTAAATTCTATTATTTTATGTTGTTTTCATTTGCTAGTAAATAGGAACTTCAAACAATCCAGGTATGTTGAAGTACTTTAATATTAACATAAAGAGTAGCACACGATAATCCTAAATATGTCCTTTAACAACGGACAAAATAAGACTTATGGATTCTTGACTACTTGATATGATAAAAGCGATACTATTTTATAATCTACGCTAAAAAGAAAAAATAGATGATTTTTTCATTGATGTTAACTAGAAAATATGATTAAATTACGCCTTATGTTGTTAGATAAATATTGTATTATCCTGCCTTTAAAATCAGATAATGATAATATACGGAAAATAAAAACAATTCAAGAAGTGATAGTAGGAGGAGACCATCTGTTGGAAAACAAAGTACCATTTTCATTTATTTATTTATCTAAGTGCAAAACATAGTATTCTTTTAGATTTTTAACAGAGCCGAATATACCTTGGAGGTATAAATCATGAATTTTAGACAGTTTGCTTTTAAAAATATAACGCGAAATTCAAGTGCTTATTTCGCTTATTTCATAAGCAGTTCATTTTCAATTGCGACGTTCTTTTCGTTCGCTGTTTATATATTTCATCCGAAACTCAAAGATTTAAACACGATACATAGGATGTTGGCTATCATGAATTTTTCAGAAGTCGTTATTGTAGTGTTCTCTTTCTTCTTTCTATTATATTCAATCAAGGCGTTTTTAACTGTTCGTAAAAAACAATTTGCTATTTTAACCATTTTGGGGATAGCAAAAAAACAACTATATCAACTCGTCTTTATGGAAAATATGTTAATTGGATTTTTCTCTCTTTTTTTTGGTATGCAGTTTGGACTTGTCTTTTCACAATTTTTCTTATTAGTAACAGCTAAAATTACGTATGCTCCAGGAATATATTTATATTGGCCAACTAATGCATTTATTTTAACAACAATCGTATTTATGGGTCTTTTTATTGTTGTATCTGCATTCACGCCAATGATTATTCGAACAAAAAAATCTGTAAATCTTTTAAAAACAATCCCTTTTACACAAAAAGAATGTAAGATATCTATCATTATTTCATTATTAGGAGTTATTTGTTTAATGTGTGGTTATGCATTGGCTGGGTATTCCAACTACTTCTCCTCTCTAGTTGATAATAGATATTCTTTTTTAATTATTTTTGTTATTCCAACACTCATTACAATCGGAACCTATTTTTTCTTTCGTCAAACTAGCTTCTTGCTTATTTATATTTTAAAAAAGAGAAGAAAGTTCTATATGAAACGAATTAATATGCTTTGGATTTCTAATTTAGCAAGCCGTATTCGACCGAATATTAATATGCTTTTTATTGTAACAATGTTATCTACAGTCTCTTTTACAATGATTATATGTTTATTTAGTATCGATAAGATTGGAAAAAATTATATTGCTGAATCTTCTCCCTTTGCATTTTCATATTTTTCATATGATGCCAATCCATTTACTAATGAGCATTTAACATGGCTCGAACAACAATTACAAAAGGAGAATTTCTTATATAAGAGAATAAAAGTTGATTTATATGAAACACGGTTGAAGGAAGACAAAGGCGAAGCTAATGATAATGCCGTATACGTAATGAAACAGAGTGACTATAACAAACTTGCTACATCCTTACATTTGAAACAAATTTTTATAAAGGATAACGAAGCATATTTTGTTGAACCAATCGATGATCGAAAATACATTACACTTTCTAATACAAATCAGAAATTGCAAGTAAAAACTCACAAACATGAAAATGCAATGCCATCTGCATTTTCATATAGAACACTAGTCCTATCTGATAATTTCGAAAAAAACTCACCGAATATAACAAGACATATAACGGCTTACAATTACAACGTACAAAATTGGAAAGAAACGCATAAAATTGCTAATGCGTTTATACAACGAGTAAAACAAGATCGAAAAAAAATCCAGTACGAAGGCCCCCTCATACATCCATATGAAGCGGCAAACTCATTAAAGAGCATGACATCAAATAATAATTCAGTTTTTCTAATGGGAGCATTCTTAGGAGCTATTTTCTTTATTGGAGCTGGTAGCGTACTTTACTTCAGAATATATACCGATTTAACGAATGAACAAAGAAAGTACGTTGCGATTTCAAAAATTGGTGCAACAGATGCTGAAATGAAACGCTCTGTAACAATTCAACTTAGTATTTTGTATTTCGTTCCATACATTGTGGCATCTATTCATACCGTTTTTGCAACTAAACTGTTACAAGATCTAACTAAATTATCATTATTCACTGAAGCTGCAGCTCTTCTTAGTCTTTTCGTTGTCGTTGAAATTATCTTTTTCTTATTAATTCGTTCGTTTTGCACGAAAAAAATATTACGATATATTAATAATTAATATAAGGTTTTGTTAAAAATTTTTCCGTCACTCTAAAATTACAGAATTAAAATACAACCAAGAAGCATAAACCGTGTGAAAAATACAAAATGGTGTAGCGTACATTCATTATTTTGTACCAGAATCACCGGAGCTTATGTACTTATTTGATCTTACAAAAGTGTAAGGTAAATGTAAGGTTATTAAATAGCAGTTTATCTCCCAAAAATGCAGAATAGGTAATGGAAAAACAAACGTAGGAGGGTATATATGATGAAACCAGTTGTAGATGTGAAAAACATTCAAAAAGTATACGGTAAAAAAGGGGATAACCAATCATATGCGTTAAAAGGTGTATCATTCTCCATTCAAGAGGGTGAATTCGTTGGCATTATGGGCCCTTCTGGTTCTGGTAAAACGACATTATTAAACGTCATTTCAACGCTTGATAAAGCGACAGGCGGCGTTGTTGAAATTGCAGGAACAGATATTACGAAAATGAAACAAGGTGAGCTTTCGGATTTCCGTTCGCAAAAGTTAGGATTCATTTTCCAAGATTTTAACTTATTAGAGAACTTGTCTATTTATGAGAACATTGCACTTCCACTTTCACTTCAAGGTGTCTCATCACGTAATATTGGACCGAAAGTAGAGAAAGTAGCGGATATGTTAGGGATTTCAGGAATTCTTCAAAAGTACCCATCTGAAGTATCTGGTGGACAGAAACAGCGTTCAGCCGCAGCGCGTGCACTTGTGCATGAGCCAGCAATTATTTTAGGGGACGAGCCAACAGGAGCCCTTGATTCTAAAAATGCAACTAGCTTACTTGATGCCATGACAAACTTAAATAAAGAACAAGGCGTATCTATTATGATGGTTACGCATGATCCTTATAGTGCAAGCTACTGTCAGCGTATTTTATTCATTCAAGATGGTGAGCTGTATAAAGAAATTCACCGTGGTGGTACACGTGAAGAGTTTTATAAAGAAATTTTAGACGTGCTTGCAGACTTAGGCACACAAAAAGCATAAAAAAAGGAGTTCGAGCATGTTATTTAAACTTTCCATGTCAGGGTTAAAAAGTAAGTTACAAGACTATATTGTCTTACTTGTTGGTCTTGTTGTATCTATTTCAACTTTTTATATGTTTCAAACATTAGCACTCAATAAGGCGTTCCTTGAATCTAATTCCACTATTAAGGATATTGGATTTGTATTCCACATTGGTTCCGTTCTACTAGCAATTATCACTTTTTTCTACGTTTTATATGCAAATTCTTTCTTAATATCCCTTCGCCAAAAAGAGTTTGGTATGTACATGATGTTAGGAGCAAAAAAGCATAAAGTTACATTACTGATGTTTATGGAAACAATCGTATTAGGTGCGGCATCTCTTGTGATTGGAATTGCAGTTGGTGTAGGATTTGCAGAAGGTATCGGACAGTTACTAATGAAACAATTGGAATTTACTGGTGATGGTTATAAATCATTTTACATTCCATCTATGACTGTTACTTGCATCTTCTTCTTTGTATTATTTGTACTATCAGCAAGTATGAATAGTATTAAATTAGCACGTATTTCTGTATTGCAACTCGTACATGCAGATACACAAACAGAGCATGTCGTGGTAAAAAGAAAAAGGACAGCTGTAGTTGCCTTACTTGGTATTATTTTATTAGGTATTGGTTATGCATCACTAATTTATATTCACAAGCTACAAATGATGGGGTTTGCTATTGGATTACTTGCATCAACAGTTGGTACTTACATGTTATTTGGATCATTTCTTCCAGTTATGATTAAAAAGTTAAAGAGTAATAAAAAACGTAGTGAAAAAGGGCTTAACGCTTTTACTTTTGCACAATTAAACTTCCGTATTAATAGCCTAGCAAAGGTGCTTGCAACGGTAGCGATGTTAGTTGCTCTTGGAGCTGGTGGAATTTCGTCTGGTATGGCATTTAAAAACAACGTTATACCAATGGTTGATAACATAAAAATTTACGATTCAGTCGTTCATAATCCAACAGCTGAAGAAAAGAAAATTTTGAGTGGTATCTCATTTAAAGAGAAGCTTGAATATCGCTACAAAGTAGATGATAAGTATGTTTACTATATAAAAGAAGATTTAGAGAAAAATCGTCCTTTAGTAAAAGGCTGGGGCATAGAGAAAGCAAAGAAAGTTTCAGAGGAATTGCCAATTGGTTCATTTTCAAGAAAAATGTCTGAAAAAGATGAGAACACGAAAGAGTTATCAAAACAATGGATCGACGCTTTCAGAACCATCCAGCCAGATTATATGTATCCTGATCATGAAATGAAAATTATAGATCAAAAAATGTATGATGGTATGACCGGTAAAGAAAGTATTGTGTTTATTGGGAAAACAGATAATTTTAAATCATACCTAAAAGAATGGAAAAAACTTGACGAATTACAGTTAGCTACATCTAAAAATGTGAAATCTGAAGAATTGAATAGTAAGTATCAACTGTATAATGTTATTTATGGTTCTTTCAGCGGAATCATGTTTATGGGCTTCTTCGTTGGAATTGCGTTCTTAGCAATGATGGCAAGTTGCCTAATGTTTAAAGTTCTGTCTGGCGCATCAAAAGATATTACACGTTATCAAATGCTTCGTAAGATCGGTGTTCGCCGGGAGTTATTAACAAAATCGATTTATAAAGAGTTATTCTTCGTATTCCTATTCCCAGCAATTGTGGGTATTGCTCACATATTAGTTGGTATGAACATGTTCGGCGCTCTTTTGATGGATCCGTATTTCCGTATTTGGGTTCCGATTGTTATTTTTGTAGTAATTTACTCAATTTACTACTTCATTACAGTTCAATTGTATAAAAGAATTGTGCTTCCGAAAGAAGATTAATGTACGAATGTTATTTATACGGAGTATTAACATAATCGGAACCTGTTTATTGATTATCCTGAGTGGATACCAAAAATGAAGCTCTATTGCAAAAACGGTTCTGTTGCAAAGTTTGAAAAAACATAAACCGGCTTACAAAATACGGTTGTAGTTTAAGCAGTTCTGAATAATTTTTGTAATTCATTGTACGTCGAAAAAGGGAAGTCTGGAATGTGACTTCTCTTTTGTTTGTATATAGCATGAATCGTTTCGATTCCTTTCAATGTACGTGAAGCATGGCGAAGGCTTTGAAATCCTGCGGATTTGGCAAAATGTCGCTTGATATGTCTATGATCTTGTTCGATGAGGTTATTTAGATGCTTAACGGTACAATGTTTCGTATGCAGATAAAAACCGTTATGTTTCAGTTTTTTGAATGCACAAAGTAGGACAGGAGCCTTGTCTGTTGTGAGAGCCGTTGGTTCTCCAAAAGCTTTCACTAACCTTTTCATAAACATATAGGCGGCTTGATGATCTCTTGTTTTACGAAGAAGGATATCCAAGGTATATCCTTCTTGATCAATCGCACGATAAAGATAACGCCACTCTCCCTTGACTTTGGTATAGGTTTCATCTAAATGCCATACGAAATGTGCTGATTTATTTTTCCCAAATTCGATAAATCAAATTGCCATATTCATGCACCCAACGCATGATTGTTGTTGGGTGAACAGAAATTACACGTTCTTTCAGGATTTCAGATACATCACGATAACTTAAAGAAAAACGGCAATAATAGCCGACGGCTACTAAAATAATATCTTTCTTGAACTGTTTTTCTTTAAAATATTTCATGCATCATGCTCCTCGAATCATTTTCCTTACATTTTAATTTCACTTAAAAAACTTTGTAACAGAACCCCAGAACTCAATAGAGCCTTTAAAGTGTTTTAATTGTACAGTACGAGAAATTATATATTATTTTCTAAACATGCTCTACCCTTGATTATCTGCATTCCTTTTAGTCGAAAATTCACATTTTTATTCTATGTTAAAGATCCGTAGATCATGGGTGCTAGCCTCCATACCATCAGCCAGCACTCTCACCCAAAAACAAAGGGTTTCTCAAAATATAAACATAACCTATTTAGGACTAAAAAATTTTTTTAGTCCTAAATAGGTTATGTTTATAAGTTAGTTTTTATAGATACATATTAAGACCTTTGTAATACTATACATAATGAAGAATAGCAAATATTGATGATATACGGAATAATAAGAATTCCGATAGCTGAATTGGTAGGTATATTTTCACTTAATATATAAAGAAAACTGAAAATTGTTATAAATGGAGTTAGTATCCATAATGTTTTATTTATACGATATTTTTTTTCATGGGTTCCACCTCTATAATAATCATTATAATTTTTATATTTATAGTATTACATTAAAATAGTATATGAACTATCTAATTGCCTTACATTAATATAACAGTTTTGTAAGGTTTGGATAAATTTTAATAATTTTTTAACTATACTTTTTGTTTTTATCTCCAGTAGGTCTCACCATACCATTTTGGGAAAATTATACGTTTAGGAGCTGGTTATTTAGTTTATTACTTTATGACAGAATTTTTGTCTCGTAATGGTCTTAAACGATTGAAATTTTTTTGATTTAAGTTTCAAATATAACCATCTGTCAACGTGACGTGTTCCTATTCAAGTGGCGATATATGTTGTAAATACTTTTCTGGAATGTCCACGTCTTCTAATTCTAGGGCTCTACGACTATTCCAATTTTCCTTCATTTCAACTCATACAAGGTTATAAATGTGAAACCTAGATAAATCGTTCTACCACGAGGAAGAAAGGTTCTTGTGCAAAGTTGAGGTGTGCTTAAATTACTTCTATGAAAAAAGTAGATCATCCTATTAGATAAATGAGTTTAATAAGAAATATTTGTTAAAGAAACCTTTTCTTAAGGAAGGGTTTCTTTTCATCTGTAAAAGCATGTCTAATACTCTAGAGGGTGTTGCAAAACTAAAATAAACATGCAATGTTATGAATTAGAAAAACTAGCTGAACATGTAGTAGATAGCGATTTTGACCATACCAACGAGGCTGTTCCAGCCCTTTATCTTTTAATGTACTAAACTGTTGTTCAATTTTCCCACGCTCTTTCATCAACTGTTTTCCAAAGATGGTTTGTATAAAATGAGACAATACACGACGATGTGTATTCTTAATTTTTTCACCATTCCGAGGGTTGATTGGATTTATGGCAAAGATGTCACGTGTTCGTGCAATTTCATAAATGTGCTGACTATCATAAGCCGCATCTGCAACGGAAAACAGGACATTTCGATCTTGTATACCTTGAAGTAATACAGGAGCCATCTTGCTATCATGTACGTTTGCTGTTGTAAATGTATAGGAAAATACAACACCTTCTGGTGTAGCACAGACATGAGCCTTATAGCCCTTATACCAACCATAACGAGTAGATTTTCCCTATTTTGCTTGGGAATCGTATAAACTACTCCGTAAGGCTGTACTATCAATTAAAACACACGGAATCAGTCCTGAATTCATTTCTTGAAGAGTTTGTTTATGCATCAATGGAATTCCTTCGTTGCGAAACCAAGTACCTACACGTGAAAAAGTAGATATATGAGGAACAAAAGAAAGACCACAAGATACACGAAATGAAGGATATTGATGCAAGAAACGAGTTAATTTGCGTAAAGAGTCAATTTGGAATACAGTTTTCAAGAAAAAACATTTCAGTAAAGATTTTCTACAGATGGGTGGGCGACCTGTCACAGGCGGAACACCTTCAATAGTTAAACTGTCTACGTATGCAAATAAAACCTGTAAAATGGATTGATTTTTATCAAACTTGGTTAGTATACTAGTAAATCCGTCCTCTCTGGAGATAGTTTGGGTTACTATCATTCTTCCAGGAAAACGGATTTTTTTATGCATTCATTTTTGGATATTTATAAGTTTTGCAACACCCTCTTACATATAAATTAAAAGACGAAATCTAATTTTTAAGATTTCGTCTTTTATACAGTTTAAATCATTTCAATCTATTAAAGTACAAAAAAATTCTATTTTTAAAATATAAGTCCTACTTATATTTTTGACTATTTTAATTCATTGTACAAGCCTTAGAGTTTTTGTATAGAAAGCTCTTTGTTGTTAGATGTTGTTTTTTTATTATATGAAAACCATGAAATTATTGAAAAAACATAAAAGCCCATTATGCCTCCACTAGTATTTAGAATTATGTCATCAATATCAAATAAGCGATAGGGACAATTATATAGACCATACACCCCTGTTAATTGTGTTATTTCAAAGAAAAGAGAAACCGAACTTATAATAAGTAATGTTTGCAGAATTTTGTAACAGAAATAATAACGTAAATATATTCCTAATGGAAGTAATAACATCATATTACATACCACTTGTATGAAACCACGTTCTTTAAATATTTTAGCATATGTCATTGGAGAATTCCAAATAACATTTGTTTCCCTAAAAAAGTCTGCAACAAATGTAAAGGGAACTAAAGAGTAATGTTGCATCCCTAATTTTTGTATACTGCAAGTATTGAAAGTAGTTGGTAAAGGGAAGATAACTAAACAATATGAAGATATTCCATATAATAATAAAGAATATACAATAAACGTATGAAAATAATGAATATAACCATATTTCTTATATTGCCACAATAAAAATGGAATTGAGACGATAGAAACAACAATTAGAAATATAATAACAGCAGTTTTAATGGATAGTAGATACGTCTCCAAGTTCATTTTCCTCCAGAAAATCAAAAAATAAAATTTATAGTTTTTATCCCTTTTTAACATTAGGGATATCACCCTTTCTTTAGTCTATCCATACTCTGCCTTTATTTCTATCGAATTCTATTACACTATTCTTACATCTTTGTAATAGTATAAGATGGAGTGAAAGAAACACTTATCAATAATTATAAAAGTTTTTGCGCAGCCTGTTCTGTTCGTAAAGGTAGACGTATATGTACAAATGACAAAAATCATTGTACAAAACAAATAGACCATTAAAAGAAAATAAAGGGATTGAAACGATTCAGGCCCTATATAAACAGAGACGAAGTCTTGAATCAGATTCCGTCTTTTCTGTGTACAAAGAACTACAAAAATTAGTAGCGATTGCTTAAATTCTATCCAAAATTTATAGCCCTCTTTATATTTTTTCTAACTTTGTAACGGGACCACCAAAAAAAGAAATTTGTGCGTTAAGGAATTTTTTACATAAATAAGTGGTAGATAAACCAACAAACGAACTATATCCACTAGTTGGTTTTAAAAATCTAATAGTTATTGATAGATTATAAAGCTTTAATTATCAAGGTAATAAAACCTTATCAATAGGGTGTACTCTACTGATAAGGTCTAACTCATAGAAGGAAGAATATTCAGTAACTCAAACAACTAATAATCGAATTAATTTGGAAAATATTTCTTAAACGTACAATTTTCTTTTTTCGGTCGTGTGACCCTTATAAGGGGGATCGCCAACTTATAAGTCAAAAAACAAAAACAGAAGGTCTTCTAATTATTAGAAGACCTTCTGTTTAATAATTATATAACTACTATGCATCTCTGCGTTTGATAAATAATACTGTTCCTAGTGCTAGTAATAAAAGGCCAGCTCCCATTGAAAACCACATGGACATATCTCCACCTGTAACTGGTAATACTCCTGATTTAGCTGTTTTAGTTGCTCTAGGTTGCTCTGGTTGTTTTTCAGTTACCTGTGGTTGTTCTGGCTTAGATTGTTCAAGTTTTACTTCTTTGAACTTCACAGTTTGACCCATGTCTTCGATATCAGAGTGAATTGCAACTAAGATACCATCTTGATATAGTTCTTCAAATACTACAACTTCTTTACCTTGTAGTTCAGAAGCGTTAAATGTAAATTCTAATGTGATGTAGCCATCTTTCTCTTTCGCAGTAAACTTAGATTCCGCTGTTACTTCTTTACCATTTACAATTAGTGGTTTGTTTGTAGCTTTATCCATTAGTTTACCTTTTACAACGTATTCTTTACCCACGATTAGGTCTTTGTATCCAACTTTATCTTGGATTGTTACAGATTTTGTAGCATCTAACTCTTTAGATCCATCAGCTTTGTTTGTAGCTGTTGTTTTCACAGAAGACTTAACAAACTTAACTGTTTGATTTTTGTCGTTGATATCAGCATGCATTGTAACAACTTTACCATCTTTCAGTACATTTTCGAATACTACAACTTCTTTTTCTTCTAAACCAGTTGCATCAAATGTGAAGTCTAATGTAATAGAACCGTTTGCTTCTTCTGGTGTAAACTTAGTTTCTGCTGTTACTTCTTTACCATTTACAATTAGTGGTTTGTTTGTAGCTTTATCCATCAGTTTCCCATTTACAACATACTCTTTACCCACGATTAAGTCTTTGTATTCAACTTTATCTTGAATTGTTACAGACTTAGAAGTGTGCATTTCTTTTGTACCATCAGTTTTATCAGTAGCTGTTGTTTTTACTGATGGAATCTTTTCATCTGCTACAACGTGTTTAATGATTTCACCATTCTCCTTGATCTCAAAAGAGAACATTTCTTCATTAATTACATAACCTTCAGGTGCTAAAGTCTCGCGATAAGTGTACTTACCAAAGGGAAGTTTTTCAAACTTTGCGATACCTGCAGCGTTTGTTTTACCTTTAACCACTTCTTTTCCTTCAGCGTTAAAAATTGTAAATTCAGCGTTTAGAAGTTTGTTATTACCATCAGCTACATCAACTTTTGTAATTTCTAATCCACCTGTAACACCCTGGTTTTTCACTTCGAAACTCAGTGTTTTATTGTGTTCTTTAATTTCGAATGAATACTTTGTATTATTCGGTACATATCCATCTAAGGCTTGTGTTTCTTGGAAATAATACTTTCCAAAAGTAAGTCCTTCTTTTTTTGCGATACCTTCTTTATTAGTTATTACTTTTGTGACTGCTTTACCATCCTCTGTAAAGATAGTAAATTCAACGCCTGTAAGGACTTTCCCGTTATCACTTAATTTTTTAATTTCAATGTTGCCTTTAATACTTTCATTTTTCAACTGAATTGAGGCTGTTTCTCCAGTTTTAATCTCAATGATTTGAGGGGTTGGATTCAATATATGTCCTTCTGGAGCTTTTATTTCTTTTATAGTATATGCGCCAATCGAAAGGTTAGATAATACTGCTGTTCCATTTTCTCCAGTTGTCATTGTACCTACAGATTCATTGTTTGTATTAAAAACCTCAAACACAGCACCTTTTAAAACTTCATTTTGTTCCCCTACTTTTTTAATTTGTAAAGAACCTAGTGATTCCCAATTAATAGTAAGATCACGACTTATTTTCTCTTCATTTCGTTCTAATAAGACTGTAGTATTTTGAATTGTATCTGTCCCTTTATAAGCAATAGCTTGTACCTTACTAAGATTTGAAATTACTTTTAAGTTAAACCCACCTGTTTTGGTTGTTTTGGGAATCTGCATACGGAACTTTTCCCCAACTGTAAACTGATTTTTTACTTCGCCATTTTCATTAATAATTTTAACGCCATCAGGTGCATTATTTGTTTGGATAGTAAATGTTCCACCTTTGGCATTTGTTTGAACTGTATATAAGTTTGTTTCAAAGAAGTCACCTTTTAATTCAGCTTTTTGCTTTTCACTTGGAACAACATCCATGGAAATATCTTGTGTTTCTTTGCTGTTATTTGCTGCATTGATAATAGACTTTGTTGCTTTTTCTACATTTGTATTAACATATTTTAATTCATTCACATCTAATTGGCCCAGGGCATTCCAAATTGCCAGTTGGGTGCTGTAATGAGCTTCTTGCCAGTTACTAACACCTAACTCACTTGGGCTTTTTTGAGGATAACCATTCAATAGTACACGATATACAATATTATCGGTCTTCCCTATCTCAGGAAGATCTTGACCATCTGGAGATTTTAAACCAAACGTTAAGCAATAAGCGATTTGACCATTCGCTGCTTTTATTAGTTCGGTTCTAATATGTTTCCCAAGTTGATTGCTGTAGCTCCAATCCATTGCATACTTTTCATGTGTCATAACTTCTGCGTTAGCCTTTGGTAACATTAAGTTAAAGAAAAGAGATATTACAGAAAGTAAAGCTAAAATTCTAATTACATATTTTTTTCCCATATTGAAACCTCCTATTTGTTTTACATTTAAATTGTTTTAATATTCTAAATAGTAACAATAAATTACAAACTTTAACATTAATTTAGGTTTTTTTAGATTGAGAAATATTTTCCACTCTTAATATTAAGAAAATTCTATATTTTTTTGCGGTACCAGGGTTTTAAAAATCTAATATTACTAGCTTCTAGTCAAAATAAAATCGCTGATGAACATATTAAAAAGGTTTTAATACAGGTCGGATTAGAACCAACTGACAAAAGAAAAGTAAAATAATATTCATTGGGAATGAAACAACGGTTAGGAATAGCACAGGCAGTAATGGAAAACCCCAATATTCTAGTATTAGATGAACCTACAAATGCTTTAGATAAAAATGCGGTAAAGATTGTAAGAGAACTTTTATTAGATTTAAAAGAGCAGGGTAAACCAATTATTATAGCTAGTCACGATCAAAATGAATTACAAGTGCTATGTGATGATTTATATACTATTGATACTGGTGAAATTATTGAGCACTGCACGACGGAGGATTCTGATGCAATGTTTTTTGAACCGAGTAAAACTGTAGGGAAAATGCGGTGAGGAGAATGAGACATTATATAAACCTTACTTGAATGTTTATACAACACAAAAACCTACCCTAAAAAACAGCATGCTACTCAAAGGGTTGAACAGTAACAAAGGAAAGAGCACTCGAAAGAGTGTTATTTTCTAAATTGGACCTTTAGCTCAGTTGGTTAGAGCAGACGGCTCATAACCGTCCGGTCGTAGGTTCAAGTCCTACAAGATCCATATGAAAATAAAGCATCTATTACTAACTTAGCGTAATAGATGCTTTATTTGGTTTTGCTGCAAAGTTTGAGTGTGCTTAAATTACTCCTATGAAAAAAGTATATCGTTCTATTATATGAACGAGTTTAATAATCAATATTTGTTAAAGAAACCTTTTCTTAAGAAAAGGTTTCTTTGTGTTCGTAAAGGTAGACGTTTTGGAACTACATAAAATCTATGAAAATCCAGTTCCTAAACGTTGAATTTCTATTTTAGGAACGAACCTATAAAAACAACACCTTTAGGTTCGTTTTTCTGTTATAATATTATTATGTAAACAAAATAGAGGGGAATTACAAACATTGAATAACAGAAAATTCGGATATATACGAGTGAGTAGTAAAGATCAAAATGAAGGTAGACAAATAGAAGCCATGAAACAAGTTGGGATTGATGAACGCGATATTTTTATCGATAAGCAATCCGGAAAAGATTTTAATAGAAAGAATTATCAACTTGTAAAAATGATGTTACGAGAAGGGGACGTTTTATATGTTCAATCGTTGGATCGTTTCGGAAGAAATAAAGAAGCGATTTTAAATGAATGGCAAGATATCACAAAAAATATAAGAGCGCATATTGTCATCATCGACATGCCTTTATTAGATACAACAAAATACCAAGATAATCTGGGAAACCTCATTACAGACCTTGTACTTCAAATTCTGTCTTGGTTGGCGGAAGAGGAGCGCACAAAGATAAAAACTCGACAAAAAGAAGGCATTGCATTAGCTAAAAAGCAGGGAATGCATTTGGGAAGACCTAAAGCTAAAATAACAGCGGAGTTTATTACTGTTTATAATGCTTGGAAGATAGGTGAACTGACAGCGGTAGAAGCTATGAAGCAAGCAGATATCGCAAAAACTACATTTTATCGACTTGTGAAAAAGTATGAAGGCCAGAATTGATAATGAAAAAGTAAGGCGATAATAAGAATTATAAACACTTTGCGTCATCATTGTAAGAACATAACAAAGGAGAAGAACTTAATAAGATTCTTCTCTTTTGTTATGTTTGTAGTATATAAAAATACGAAATAAAGCTATTGTTGCTTTGTTATATAAAAATTACATACTAAATTCCGTATAAAAGGTATCAAAAAATTACACATGATAGTTGTTGATGTTGATGAACTGAGATTCCACGTTCTTTTAAAACTTCAGATACATCACGATAGCTTAAAGAAAAACGGCAATAATAGCCGACGGCTACCAAAATAATATCTTTCTTGAACTGTTTTCCTTTAAAATATTTCATGTATCATGCTCCTCGAATCATTTTTCTTACATTTTAATTTCACTTAGAAAACTTTGCACCAGAAACTTCTTGAATATCTACAGGCGTATAAACAAATATTGGTTCAATATCTGCTCGTCTTTTATACATATCTTCGATAGTTTCCGCTACTACGAATCTGTCGATACTTCCTGACGTTAAGCGAAATATTTTCGCCATATTAATCCCTAGAAAAAAGAGCTACTTCATAAATCAATGTAATTGAATTATGAAGTAGCTCTCATATAGTTATCTTATCGTATTAACAACACTTTTCCTTCATTGCTTGCATCATGGACATAGTCGCATTCATTATTTCATCACATTCTTGCATCTTATTCATCAAAGCTACATTCATTTTTACATCCATATGCATTATATTGCTCATCATCATCTTCATACACTTCATTTCACACATCACTTTTTCCGAAAACAAATATTGAGAAATATATCTCATACTAACAAAGATCATTCTATTCTAAATGATATGTAGGTACTAACGGTTTTGTTGCAATGTTTCTCAACAACAGAACCACCTTATTTATTCACTAACGTCACTAACTTCAAAAGGCGTTTGTATGTCATTTAAAGTTAGTGACAATTTATTATATAGGGGATGCACAATCGGCTCCATCCAAGCCTTTTCAGCATCTTTCCCTTTGTATTCCACAAAACATGGAACTTCCTGACTCCAGTGTAGAGGAGCCCCCACTTCAAACCTCTTAACAGCGGATCCTATTCCTATAGAATTATCTTTTGATGATCCATAAATTCTATGCTCTGTCTTATTATCATCATTACTTAAACCAACAGAATCGATAAACCCACCACTATAGGTCCAATATTCCCCTGCATCCGCTTTAGTTGTTTTTACTCTTATCTTATCATTAAATTTGATGAATCCATCTGTTCTGTCTTCATCCTCAAAAATAATAGGGGTTCCATTATCCATTGGAGAATCAGCAAAAAGAACATAATCATACAAAGCCCAAGTCTCAAATGTTACTCCACCTTTATGGGGTAAATTTTTATCTTTTAAATAGTATGGCGTGTTATATTTCAATCTTTCTCCATTTTTTGTTACAGGATCGGAACGATCTGCAGCTAACGCCGTTACTGGAAGTGAGGCTACAGCAATTGCTAAAGTTAGTACACTGGTTAAAGTTTTTTTCATTTTTGACATTCTCCTAAAATGATTTTTTGTAAGCTGACTAACATCAGTGAGATTCTTGCTCTCAGGATCTATTTCTAGTATCGCTGACGTGCAAGATAAGAGGCGTCCTTCCCCTACCTCATCGTTCCCTTTGCTGATAGAATGTTACTATCAACCACAGGTACATATCTAATATTCATATGCCCCTTTGAAAGGATAAGATGTTATCAGCATGTCAAACGTCGATTTGCGAAATCGCCTGGATTTCAAAATATCCGACACGCCTCTCGTATCATAAAAGGGATTGAAACGATTCAGGCCCTATATAAAAAGAAACGAAATCTTGAATCAGATTCCGTCTTTTCTGCGTACAAAGAACTACAAAAATTAGTAGCGATTACTTAAATCCTATCCAAAATTGATAGCCCTCTTTATATTTTTTCTAACTTTGCAACGGAACCTGAAAATAGATAGAATTGCAAAATAGTTGTACAAAAAGTGCAATTGTCCTAAAAATATTCCTATGAAATAACAAGATAGTACAAAAAATGAAAAAATATCACCATATTTTTTCATAGAAATCATATATTATATTCTTAACAGTTCTGTTGCAAAGTTTCTTAACATCACATGAGACGAGAAATTTGTCACTAACGATTATGCAACTATAAATAATTTTTGAAGCCGTGTACTTACTCTATTTAAATTTTTATCACCTTTGTCTTGAAGTGTCAGCTCTTCAAGACAAAGGTGTGAAAGAACGACACTTATGTATTAAATGGCGTATCATTCTCCACAGCACAATACTTATTACATGAAAATCGATGGAATCACAGTAATCAAATAATCTGGCATAGAGATATGCATCATCTGTATCACACCTTTCTAAAATGACTTTTAAAATGACTTTCAAGACCGATATTACAAGATAATTTATTATCTTACACTATTAAAAAAGAGGTTTGACAAAGGACAGAATCACAAAGTTTAATTAATAATCTATATGGTTATATCGATATTTTAGTTCTGTTGCAAAGTTTGAAAAAACATAAACCCGTTTACAAAATACAGTTATCGTTTAAGAAATTCTGAATAATTGCTGTAATTCCTTGTACGTCGAAAAAGAGAAGTCTGGAATGTGACTTCTCTTTTGTTTGTATATAGCATGAATCGTTTCGATTCCTTTGATGGTACGCGAAGCATGACGAAGAGGGTTCTGTTGCAAAGTTTTTCGAGTGGAGCTAAACTGTAGGGAAAATGAGATGAGGAGAATGATACATGGGATATTTTAAAGGAAAACAATTCAAAAAAGATATTATTTTGGTAGCCGTCGGTT
>NZ_ALBR01000112.1:0-4488 GCF_002081505.1 Bacillus sp. CDB3
ATTTACAAAATTCATTTTCGAGAGTAATTGATTTGGGATAGTATGGGTTCTTTTAAATGAACAACTAAAAAATATATTAATTTTTTCAAAAAACGCTAATTTAGGTACCCAAATTAGATATATAATTCACACAAAAAAACCCGTTCTCTAAATAAATAACGGGGTTTCCTGAATGAGCAAATACAAATAGATTAAACCATTTTACACGTACACGGCTAGTATAACATGAAAAATAGAAAAAAGATTGAAGTAATTTTAAATTTGTTATTCTTTATAATAAGCGAAGAATATGTTGTATTTCTTCTAACTCTAATCCTGTTAATTCTGCAATTGTACTTGGTGCTGTCCCCCGCTTGCTCATATTTCGCACTAACTGAACAATACCTTCTTCTCTTCCTTTTTCAATTCCTTTTTTCTCCGCATGTGCCACCGCTGCCTTTTCATCTAACAATACTTTTTCTCGCGCCTCATACTCTCGGCGAAACGCTTGATTATGACTCACATTGTCCCACTTATCAATCGCTTTCTGCAATGTTTCATCTTGTTCCATTGCAATCGCCTCCAGATTTTCTTATTTATTAAGATAATCTCAATAATCGCAGAACCTCTTCCTTATCTAATCCTGTTAATTCTGCTATTTCCTCTGGAGTTGCACCTCGGTTACTCATATTTCGAATCATTTGAGTACGTTCTTTTTCTCTTCCCTGCTTTAATCCTTGTTTTAGCCCTTTTTCTATCCCCTTGTTCTCCGCATGTGCCACGGCAGCTTTTTCATCTAACAATACCTTTTCTCGTGCTTCATACTCCCGGCGAAACGCTTGATTATGACTCATATTGTCCCACTTATCAATCGCTTTCTGCAACGTTTCATCTTGTTCCATCGCAATCGCCTCCAATGTGTCTGTTAGATTCTGATCTTCATTTGCCGCTAACAAGAGTAACCAACGTACCAAAGAATCATGCCACGGATTCACCTGTGCACCTCGCCATTGTGCAATAATCTTCGGCATTTCAATATAATGAATTTCTATGTCTTCACTGATGCGGAGTTCTTTTTCTACATCCCATAAGATACCTGTCGTCTGAAATTGTTCTTGATTGGGGTACAGTATAAAATCCAATACATTAATCGTAATTGATTTTTGCAACTCACTATACGGCATCCCTTCCTGCATTTGTGATGCATATAGTTTCGACCAATAATACAAGGAACGCTTTTGAATATCATGTTTATTCGCAAGTTGAATTTCTATGTTTACAAGTTCACCTGTTCCAAGTGTCGCCCGTACATCCATAATCGACAATTTATCCTCTTTATATTCCTTATGTAGATGTGGGTCTTCTAATGATACGCTCGTAATCGGAGAAACCAACGACTTCTGTAACACCTCATTCAGGAATCTCATTCAGGAATCTCATCAGAATCTCTTCATTTCCTTTGGTTCCAAATAATTGTTTAAAGGCAAAATCGACACGTAAATTCACCCGGTTCTTCATTGGCGCGCTCCCTCATTCCATAGTTGATAGTTCCATCATACCAAAAGAATATAGAGTAAACGAGACAAAATAGAATCTAAAAAGCATTCTTTCTATCCATATATTTTGACAGTTTTGTGCACGAAAAAGAGCATCTACATGGAAGTAGATGCCCTTCTCACAATAAAGGATAGATTGATTGATAAGGAACGAAAGTGGTTGCCCCTTACTCAAATATATGCTGGTCTATCTGAAAATGTGAAAGAGAGCACCCTCCTATCCCAGTTAAATGCCCGCTTTCAACAGTACGAGAAAAAGAAACCTTTCTGTACCATATTATGTTGATTCGATTACAACTATACCTAAGATAAGCTTCAATCCGATTTATTTTTTTGGTATAAAAAACCAAAATCGAGGTTATATTATTGCAGAGTTGACTGTTCAATCCTTTGAGTAGCATGTTTTCTTTTGGGATAGGTTTTTACACATAAAAAAGACGAGCGGAAACTCGTCTTTTTTGTATAAAGATCTTAGGTCTAAAGGTTTTATTTTTTTAGAGACGTTTGTAATGATTTCGCAGTTTTTTTAAAAATTCACAAGTAGAACGTTTTTTTTCACAAACTTCATGTATATTTACTATCTAATTGATTTAAGGTGAGGGTAAAATTTGAAACAAATTGGCTACGCCATATTATTTGGAAAAATTGGCAGTATTATAGGATTTATATACGCTATCTATAGATGGTTTGCTTTGCAAATTTCTGTTGGGGTTGGACACCACACTTCATTCTCCGAACACATATTTAATCTTTTTCCTTTAGTATTAGCTGGTATAGGAATGGGTGTAGGATTTATTGGATATGTACTAGATAAACTTATTTTAAAGTATTATTTTGTTATTTTGGGTATTTCTATAATTAATTCTGTTTTTTTGCTAAGTCAGGGTGTTTATCTGGCACGTATGAGTAAAATAACTACAAATGATAAAATAGGATATCTAGTTGTGCAATACCTTTTTGATACCGCGCCATTAATTTATTTTATCTTTATTATTGTATCAACCGTTTTTTGGTATCGTTCCAAAGTTTGATAGATATAATTCCTTTTTAGAAATTCATCATGGCTAAATTGATTTTTAGGGTAGCGACTATTATGATGATTTTCGACGGTAGAGATAGATATTTAATAACAAAAGAGATGATCTAAAGCACCCCCTTTGTTATTGGGTTTACTAAAAATATAATTATTGGTATATCGGACCAAATGATGGGGATATTATTGTATAAGGCTATTTCCTTCATTCCTTCAATTGTCTGTTTAAAACAAATCCGATTAAACAAAAAGACGAGAATCATCTCGTCTTTTTGTATTTTGTAAAAATCGATGTGAGATTTTACCTCCAAAATAAAAAGCACCATCGCTGGCACTTTCTCACCCTATTTTAGGATAATTGTAAAATACATTGTACTTCTTCTACTGTCAGCTTCACAATGTTTGCAATGACTTGCGGTGTCATCCCACTATCGTACATTTGTTGAATAATTTGAGTACGTTCTTCTTCTCTTCCTTTTTCTATACCCTTTTTCTCCGCATGTGCCACGGCAGCCTTTTCATCTAACAATACCTTCTCCCGTGCCTCATACTCTCGGCGAAACGCTTGATTATGACTCATGTTATCCCACTTATCAATTGCCTTTTGCAATGTTTCATCTTGTTCCATCGCAATCGCCTCCAATGTATCTGTTAGATTCTGATCTTCATTTGCCGCTAACAAGAGTAACCAACGTACCAAAGAATCTTGCCGTGGATTCACCTGTGCATCTCGCCACTGTGTAATAATCTTCGGCATTTCAATATAATGAATTTCTATATCTTCACTGATGCGGAGTTCTTTTTCTACATCCCATAGAATACCTGTTGTTTGAAAGTGTTCCTGGTTCGGATACAGAATAAAATCTAGTACATTAATCGTAATGGATTTCTGTAACTCACTATACGGCATCCCTTCCTGCATTTGTGACGCGTATAGTTTCGACCAATAATACAGGGAACGCTTTTGGATATCATGTTTATTTGCAAGTTGAATTTCTATGTTTACAAGTTCACCTGTTCCAAGCGTCGCCCGTACATCCATAATCGACAATTTATCCTCTTTATATTCCTTATGTAGATGTGGGTCTTCTAATGATACGCTCGTAATCGGGGAAACCAACGACTTCTGTAACACCTCGTTCAGAAATCTCATCAGAATCTCTTCATTTCCTTTGGTTCCAAATAATTGTTTAAAGGCAAAATCAATACGTAAATTCACCCGGTTCTTCATCGGCACACTTCCTCAATAGTTAATAATTTCATCATACCAAAAGGAGATAGAGTGAACGAGATAAAATAGAATTTAATTCCCCTTTGATGCCAGTAAGTTCCTCATTTTTATCGTGTCCCAATATTCTGTTCCCGATATAGTTCTTCTTGTTTCTACAGTTATTTTCTCCTCCTTCGTACGTAAGAAAAGCACCCTGATGGCTGCTTTTCGTTCCTTTACCTACGTATAAAACCCTCTGTCGAATTTGTAACTTTGTGAACCCACAGACATACGCTATTATTTTTATCTTTTGGGTAAACTAAACCAAATTATTTTGATCATGAAAGGAGTATCCTTAATGTCTCTTTCGCATTATTTCTTTCCTATACTGTTAATCGTTTGGGGAACCATTATTATATGGTTCGCTATATTTCGTTTAAAACCTCGGGCTGTAAAAGATTTAGGCAATCCAGTGGAAGAATTTAGCCTTTTGTATATAATCTTGTTACGAATATTACCTTGGCCAATTGTTAAATATTTCATTATAGTAACAGGAATTTCTTTGATTGTACTAGGTGTATATTTTCTATAATATATTTCTTATCTTTATTTTTCTAAATAACCACTGAAAATGTAAATGAGAGTGCTCCTGATAAAGACTGAGAAAAATATGTTAAAAATTATTCTATAGGGTTCCGTAGCAAAGTTAG
>NZ_ALBR01000113.1:0-7329 GCF_002081505.1 Bacillus sp. CDB3
GCAACAGAACCGTTTATTTCTTTTTCAACTCAGCTAACTCTTTTCGAATAGCGGTTTCCACTATTTCATAAATATTCTTATCATGTATAACAGCTTGTATCTTTAGTTCTTTCATGAGTTCAACATCTATATCAAAGGAGGAACGTTTTCTAATTACACTCTTTCGTTCTAAAGTTCTTACGTTCGTTTCTTCTTTGGTTGGTGCTACTTCATCCTTACCTTTCTTAATTTCCTCAATAGCTTTTACAGTGTTTGAAGGTTGTAACGTTGGTTCTTTAGTTGAAACGTTCGCTTTGGCTTTTCCTTTAGTTCGTGGTACAAAGTCATAAATAGATTGTTCCAGTACGCTTTCATCACCATCAAATTGCCAACCACGTTTCCCACTGATATTATAGCAATCAGCTTTCTTTAAACCTTCAACCGCTTTCTTCTCGCCAATCTCAAGACTTTCTTTCGCTATCTCTGACAATCGCTTAGTCTTAGTTAATTCTAATATCTCTTTAATTTTCATATCGTTCACCTCTAAAATTGAAAGTCTATGTACTGCTGCTAAACCTTTTTACAAGATTCAACCCACTGATCTTACCTTAAATGATTTACTGTAACTCATTCTCTTATACTATTACTATATATCGTAAGGATTAAAAATTATAGCGAATGAAGTCATTTTTTGATTGCTTTGATAGAAGTATGGCGGTAAGATTAAAGTAATTTAATACGAACGGAAACTGAAAAAAGCCATTCCATATGTCAGTGTTTCTCAGGCACTAACGGAATGACTTGACCTGTACTCTCAATACAGGACTTCTTTAATCTCATGCTGTAACATGAGACTTCTACTTATGAGAGGCTACCAACCTCAAATAAGTCATATTTGCCTTGTTATTCGACAACAGGGCTTATTAGATACACCTATTGTACCTTTGTTTATTGTAGATTTCAACTAGCAAATGCTAGGATTGATAGATACATAACTGAACGGATATGAAGGGCGTAATCTCATGATTAGAAGTCTTGTAAATGTACAGGATTACTAGTTTTGAAATTACGCCCTTTTTGTTGTTCCGTTCAAAGTGGAATTGCCTGTAAACCACTTTAAAAACTGATCCCCACTTGTATAGTGTCTTGACTTGGTGAAGGTCGTGCGGAATGCCCTTAGTAGGCTTCAAGAGTTCACTGTCCCTCGTTGGATTCCCATTCGTTCAACGAGGATAGGTGAGAACTACCTTTAAAGGTTCGGGTGGTAGCCATTAGCATTACGGTGCTAGGGAACACGTTCAGCTTGTCGCACAGGGGTGGCTTTGTGTAGGACAAACCTTAGGTAAAGGACGTGTACGGTGAAAACTGTTGGGTGAATGGGGTCTATACATACGGAACACTGACTAAGCAAGGCATGGCAAAAACATAGACATAGACACTTATCCTTCTGTTCTGATTGACTATTATTTTTTGTAGTCTCTCAGCACAGGGGATAAATCTGTCTTCCAGCCGTTTTCCTAACATCGCTTCAGCATGATAAAAACCGTAAGACCTTAAGGTCAAGAGATTTAAAAGATTTTAACCTCCACTGGCTGCGAAAGTGGAATATCTAAATAACTACCACTATCTAAGATAGAGGATAAGGGAATTTATGCGATACATAGAGTAAGATCATAAAGAGAAATGATATAGAAAAGTAGAAGAATTGATAGAATAAGATTTATATAATAAGATTTACGAGAAGCAAAGGGGTTAAAAGTTAAGAAGTAACGTTATCACTAGAGGGAGGAAACAATATGAAGAAACGTACAAAAATTGAAGTTTATAAAGCCATCAATGAGTTGGTTGATCTTCTTAATATTCCAGCTGAGGAACGTGAACTTGATGAAAAACAAAAGCAATTTATGGTAGTCACTCAAGAGGAAGAACATTGGCGTAAACATCCAACTTTACCTTTGGAAATATCATCATGGGGTCGTGTCTACCGTCCAGCATTCGTTGACATAGGTAATTCTATTCTTGAAGGTAATTTACTTAGTCTGTCAGCTAATCAGAAGGGAAGCGTTGGCATAAATTTTAAACGTGATGGCAAACCCACTAAACGGTATACAGTCAGTAAACTTATGAAAGAAACTTTTTAAATCTAAGGGGGATGAAATAAGTGTCTATTGATATAAGAAGGGGATTTCCTAAGTTTTATCGTGTTATTCAAGTAGAAGTAGAAGAAGATAATGGAGAGTCTAGAGAATATTCTTGTTTAGCTGATGAAAGAGGCACTGTCTATTCAAAGGAAGATGTAAAAGCACTGTTTGAGGAAGTCAAACAGTTTTATATGCGTGAAGATATGCCTAATATAGATGACTACAATAAGGATAAGAAGTTATTAGATTATATGAGGTGTGTATCTATTTCGTTAGAAGAAGATGAAATGGGTAAATATTTGATTCCTAAGGCTAGGTATATATATAAGAAGTTTAATAGTGATAAACGAAATTGGTCTTTTAAGTGTGATTGGTGCGGTGAGAAAGTATCTAGTAAGACTAATGAAGGTTACTATTCAGCGTATGACCGTAATTTTAAAGGTAATAGTTTTGATAGAGGTTGTTCGGAGGATTGTGCTAAGTTAATTTGGAAAGATAATTTTAAACATTGGGTGCATGAACATGGGTATAGTAAGTTCTTTGCGTAAACAAGAAATTCCCCTACCAATCAATTAAGATCAGTAGGGGAAAGTATCGATATTTATGTTTATTATCAAAATCACTATTTAAGGTGGCATTGCTTACGCTTGTCTCGTAAACTCGACAACATATACTGAAACAATAACTATAAATACTATCACTATCATAGAGAATAGAATAATGAGTTAACAGTTATAGTATTAGTGCGAAGCACCCGTAAGGAAGTTATTTATTATTTAGCATCTTATATCTTATAGGGTGTCAGACAGCCCCGATTACAGGCGAATATGAGTCACAAATTTAGGGATTAACCTGAGACTTTTTCATGATATTTGTTAGTTACTGAAAGAGGGGTTATTAAACTTATAAATCCTAGTATACACTATCTTTTGGTTTATTGAACAAAATATTTTAACTGTTCAGATGATTAAGATTTCTAATAATATGCCACAGTAATTTTTACGCAAAACAAAAAGATAGGTTATTTTGCTTTTTGTCTGTCGGCTTGGCGAGAAAAGCACATGAGCCGAAAAAAGTTTTGCAAGAACAATGAGAATAAAGAAATGGCAATAGCCATTAGGCGACGTTTAAGGAGCCTACTTTTTACTCATTGAAGGTGGAGATTTTCGAGCTAATTTTGCTAATTTAGTAACTAAATAATACAATAGTATCCCTATAATTAAAGATAATATTAATCCTAACGGTGTACCTTCAGAAAAAAAGGTTTCTGGAGATGTTCTAATTGTATACAAAGGGGTACCAAATAATTTTGGACTGGAATTAATATTTGTATACCCCATTAACATTAAAATGAGAGGTGAACACATTGTAACTATAATATATGCTAGGGATACACTAATTCCACCAAAAAGCGCTTTAAAAAATCTAATCATTATAGAGGATTCCTCATTTCTTTCAACAATTTTATTACATTTTGTCCATCAGGAAGTTTAGGATGTAGAAATATGATATTTAAAAGCGAGAAGAGAAAAAATATGCTTACAAATTGAGTATTAAAAAATATAGTTAATGTTGATGCCACTATTATAGGTAATAGTGAGCCGGCAATGGCAACAAGAAAATTTTTATACGGTTGATTAAACTCTTTATGAACTACATAAAAATATTTTGAACTTATCTCTATTGTATATTCGTTAAACTTTCTATGTTCGGATAAATTAAATATCATTATACCTAGAATATGCCCTAATTCATGAATAACTACTACTAATATGGAAGCTAATATACAATAAATCATTTGAAAATAGGCTTCCTTAAAAATAAAACTTCAATTAAGAGAAAGAAGAAAATAGCAATAGAAACGTTTACAAGATTAATAATATAAGAAGTATGTATATACTGTCTTATCACAAAATCTAATACAACCGTAAACAACATAATAGAAGCTAATACTACCGCTCTATTAGAGTCATCTATATGCAATGCAAATCCTAAAAACATCGCGACCATAATAACTAGAGCTAGAGAACTTAGACTTTCCAAATTAAAAATAGCAACAATATTCTGACCGGAAGGTATTATTGTAAGTAAAATGAATAATGCATGCGCACTAAAAGTGATTAAAGAAATAAACAGAACTCTTGGAAGAAAATAATTATATTTCCCTAAATTTAATATATATATTGAATTTTTAAACCTTTTAAAATAGTTACCAGTCAATAAAGGAATCATAACGAAAATTTCTTTCATTCCAAAATTAGCTAAATAAGAATACATTTGTACAAATGCTAGTTTGTCTACAGAATAGTACATCACTATGGTAAATACGACGATTATCATTAAAAATAAAACCTGTTCTTTAAAAATTTGATTTCTATAAAAATTCAAACCTTCTAATTGAAAATTATTTAAAAAGCTGTTTTCTAGGAATTTAACTGCTTTTATTTTGTGCATAGATGTTTGGTAATTACTTTCTTTAAAAATTCCCATTAAAAATACAGTCGCCAGTTTATATAGAGAAACAACTATTACTGAAGCCCCAATGATAAGTGTAACTAAAAATAGTAGCGGTGACTCTTCAAATAATTTGGCTAAATACTTTTGTGCTAAATATACTATTGCACCTACGAAAATGATTAAATTTAAAGTATTAAGCATAAAATTTTCACCATTTGTTTTTAATACTTGTTTTGTTATCACATTTGATACAATCCACATGGAAAATGACAAGTAAAAAATAAATGTTATCGAAAGAAACAATAACAGTAAATACAGTAATGATACTTCAATTCCCTTTAATTTAAAAACAATTAACATAGGGAAAAAAATCATACCTATACACAATAAATAAAAAGCATATAAGTAAATATAACTTCCGATAAGCAATTGATGTGCTTTAATATGAGAATTTAAAAATAAGGACATAAAATTATTATTCTTTAATTTACTTCTTGAAATAATTATAAACGATATAGCCATTACACAACTTACATCTAAAATATGTACATATATATCCTTCAAGTCAATCGGAAACCCAGTGAAAAATTTAACTGTAAAAATAGAATAAAAAGTGTATAAAAGAATCAACACCATGATAATAGCCAATACATGAGATGGATATTTAATTAAGATATTTTTGGACTTAGCCAATAATCTTGGAGTTTCTACCTTTTTTACCACTTGAATTGTTAATTTCATTTAGCAATCCCTCAATATTTTTGTAATAATCTTGATTTACTTCTTTATAGATATACTCTAAATTATTATTACTGAAGTGTTTCTTGATTTCTTTTTTATTACTATTTAATTTTATATGCCCATCTCTTAATATAATTAAATTATCAAATAAATCTTGACCGAAACTTAAATTATGAGTTGAAATTAATAATCCAACCCCATGAAATTTTAAAATTTTCAATACATCTTTTAATATTATTATCATGTCAGGATCTAAACCGTTAGTAGGTTCGTCAAAAATAATATAATCACTTTTTTTGAAAAGTTGTGATACAATCTGCGTTTTTTTCTTATTCCCATGCGATAAATTAGCAATTGGATGGTCTAAATATTGCTCTAGCTCAAAGACTTTTATTAAATGCTCTAATAAATTATCATTATAACTATTCTGATATGTAGTTTTCATGAGTGAAAAGTATTCAATTGGTGATAAATAATCTAAAATATCTATGTCATCTGAAATATAAGATACATGTCTTTTAAAATAATCAACGTCTGAGGATTTATCAAAAGATATTAATTTATTACTTATTTTTAGCGTACCTTGAAATTTCATTAAACCAAACAAAGATTTAATAATTGTTGTTTTGCCCGCGCCATTATGGCCGAGTAATAAATTAATTTCACCTCGTTTAATTTCAATAGGCACTTGAGATAACTCGAAGGATTCACCATGTTTTTTATGTTCTATATAAAGATTAAGCATTTTAAACCCTCTCAAATAAACATATTTTTAGAATGCAAGAAAATTTTCTCCCTTGCATTCTAAAGATTTTTTTAATTTTAAATACAACCTATTTTTATATGCGCACCTAAAATGTTGTAATCTCCGGAAAAAGCTCTTCCATTTGCAAATTTACTGCATGCCCATTGCATTGCAATGAAAGTAACACCTGCAACAAGAATTGTTAACAAAATAAAAATCCAAGTTATAACATTAAATGCATTTTTTTGTAACCTATCTTCCTGCATTGATGTTAGTTTCTGTTGATATAGAGAAACGGTATTACCGATGAATTTTATTAGAAGAAGATATAAGTATGCTCCAATACCAATTGTTTTTTGTGAAATAGTAGTATTCATTCTTCCAGCCCTTTCTAAATTTTTTAATCATCCTAAAAAATCGACATAAAATAACATTTTAAAAACAATGATTATACATAAACGGATATTACAATTATATTTTTATGTTTCATGGCTACGTAGCAATAATTAATGTATCACAAAACCTGACTAGGGGGACCATGCACAAAAAGTCCACAACAAAGAGACTCTTTGGACGAAAAATACTAAATCATCATAAAATTTAGTGTTTTTTATCCTTGCTATGGTTCTGTTGTGAATTTTTTACATTAAATTAGATAAGCTATTACCTATTTCAATTAATTGTGTTTTTCTAAAATAATCTAATAAATCACATGTACACCTTATATATAAGGTGTGTAATGAACAATCTTATTTTTCAATACAAGGTTAATATAAGATACAAAAAAACCTTATATTTTACATATACACCTTACATGTAAGGTGTATATGTAAAGGGTATGAAATCATGAATGATAAAAACATTTATTGTTAATTAATGGAAAATAATATTTGCTAATTGTATTCTGTATTAATTTTTTATGTTATATTAATCTTGTGGGTAATAGCTTGCTGTATTTGTACTTGCTTATTTAATTCAAAAACCCCCTATTCTTGTTTTTATAAAGAATAGGGGGTTTTTGTGTAAACAAATATCATCATGAAAAATTGCAAGTGTGCTAGAAAGGAACATTTATTATTCTAACACAATCGAAAACAGACACACGAAAATATGCATGATTGCATATACAAACTCTATTTAATAGGAGTAATTTTCAACTCAAAACTCCCATTTAATGTTGTAATTTTCAACTTTAGATTTCCAAGTTGCTTTATTTGCATTTCTGTATTTCTAAGCGCAGCTAAATACTTAGCAAGGTTCTGTTGC
>NZ_ALBR01000114.1:0-8447 GCF_002081505.1 Bacillus sp. CDB3
TATTTCCAGTAGGTCCTATATCTCCGGTATTTCCGGTAGGTCCGGTATCTCCGGTATTTCCGGTATTTCCGGTAGGTCCAGTATCTCCAGTAGGTCCAGTAGGTCCAGTATTTCCAGTAGGTCCCGTTGTTCCTGTAGGATATACACATGGTTCTGAAATAGGAAATGCACATGGATAGGGGAATCGATTACAATTAATGTGTTTGTTTCGATACATAATGTGTATATTCACATCCTATAATTTTTTAATAATAATCAAACAATTTGATAAGAAAATATTAAGAAAAAGTGTGGGGAAATAGATTGTACATGTATTTCTTTACAAATATATTGTGGTTCTGTTGCAAAGTTTTTTGAGCTGAAGAGAATGATACATAGGATATTTTAAAGGAAAACAATTCAGGAAATATATTATTTTGGTAGCCGTGGACTACTATTCCCGTTTTTCTTTAAGTTATCGCGATGTGTCTGAGATCCTGAAAGAACGAGGAGTTTCTGTTCACCCTACACCCATTATGCGCTGGGTCCATGAATATGGACATTGGATCTATCAAATTTGGAAAAAGAAAAACAAAGTTGCACACCATGCTTGGCATTTAGATGAGACT
Source organism: Bacillus sp. CDB3 (assembly GCF_002081505.1). Classification (NCBI taxonomy): domain Bacteria; kingdom Bacillati; phylum Bacillota; class Bacilli; order Caryophanales; family Bacillaceae; genus Bacillus; species Bacillus sp. CDB3. The sequence goes on from NZ_ALBR01000114.1 coordinate 609, forward strand.
TAGATCGAAGTTAAAGGAAAATGGTGTTATTTATGTCGTGCCATTGATAGTGAGGGTCATATATTGGACTTTCAACTTCGAAAAACTCGTGATCATCAGGCTGCGTATGCTTTTATGAAAAGATTGGTCAAGCATTTTGGAGAACCATCGGTTCTCACAACAGATGAAGCGCCGGCCTTGCTTTGTGCGTTCAAAAAATTACAGAAAGACGATTTTTATACACATACAAAACAATGTACCATCAAACGTCGCAATAATCTGATTTCAAAGTATCCGACACGCTTCTCGTACCATAAAAGGGATTGAAACGATTCAGGCCCTATATAAACAGAGACGAAGTCCTGAATCAGATTCCGTCTTTTCTGCGTACAAAGAACTACAAAAATTAGTAGCGATTGCTTAAATTCTATCCCAAATTTATAGCTCTCTTTATATTTTTTCTAACTTTGCAACAGAGCTCAAAAAAATCAGTTATTTCAATAATAGTATTTTTTTGGTTTTATATACCATATCGACTAACAAATCAACCTGTGAAAAAATATGGAAAAATGAGTCAAACGGCTAACTAAATGATTGCTTGTCCACCGATGCTAGTCTAAATGGTTCTGTTGCAAAGATTTCTAAACTTAGCTAAACTGTAGAAAAAATTGGATGAGGAGACTAACAGATGGGATATTTTAAAGAAAACAATTATGACTTACAGTCACATCCCCACGTGAAAAGGGTGTGACTATTTTTTTTATAAACTTTCTATACTGGTTACATAGATGGGGGATGTTTAGTACGTACTGTTTTATGGTGGGCTAACCCCGTGATAGAATCGTTTTTTAGCATCTTTAAACGTGAGTGCTTACATGGAGAAAAATTGATTTCTCTCGCCCAAGTCAATCAGTTAGTGGCTGAATTTATTTATATGTACTATCATTCCGTTCGTCCTCATTCATCATTAAATGGCATGACTCCGTATCAGTATTCAAAATCAATTGCGTAATCTAATTGATGTTCCAGTTTTTCTTGACCAGGTCACACCGCAATTTTGCACGTCAGCGATACTAGAAATAGACTTCGCCATTGGTAGCAAGAATCCCATTGACGTTAGTCAGCTTGCGACTTTAGCCGTGGGAGTGTCAATATCGGATTTGTTAGTTTAACTATAAATATAAATAAAACAAAACGTTTTATTGGTATAACAAACCAAAATATAGGTTATAATATTTGTAGAAGATCCAACGCCTTTGGAACCTTCTACATCTTTATTATCTTTTGCGAATAAAAAGACGAGAATTCTCTCGTCTTTTTGCGTTGTATAAAAATCTAGGTCAGATTAACATAACGCATTATTAGCGGTAGTAAAGATAATTTCTTCCCCTTATTCTTCCAAGGGCTTTTACCTTTCCACTTATCTATTTTATATACAACGTTTTATAGATATATCGCCAAGTCGAACAGACCAAAAACGAGAAAGTACATTTTTTAATGTTTCCTCAATGATAGTTGCTTGTGCTGCAGAAAAGAAAAAAGAATCATCATCTTTGCGATTTGTAACAACTGAAAAATCTACACCTAATTTTTTTAGTTCTTTTTGATAATCTTGTAATTGTCGTTGTTTTGATGTTTATGAATCAATTCATTTATTTTTTGTTTATCAACCTTATCACTTTCATCCACTCACTGACTCCTTTGTCTACTTTGCGGATAGCATACCACAGGTTTATCAAGAATGGTATAATGAGAGCAGTCCAAAATTAGGAATTTACAGTAATGGCAAGCTACGGGTATGTGACCACACACCCCAAAAACGTTGTTTTTGACTTGCTAGGAATTTTCCTAGAACCTTTACCGTTTTGAAAGTCTCAAAATTACATTTTTCGTCTTTCAAAACGGTTGTCGCTTCGCTCGATTTTTTAAAAAAAGGAGTATCAATTATGGCTAAAAGAAGAACAACATATTTGCAAATGTCTTTAGAACATGAAGAGAAAGATTATATAAAAAATAAAGCAGAAGAATTTGGCTATAAAAATGTTTCAGCATTTCTCATTGATAGTGCAAAATCACATTTCAAACTTGAAGTAGATATGGGAGCTTATAGGGATTTAACAAAAGAAATAAATTACATTGGTAAAAACATAAATAGCTTAATTAGAAGGATCCATACAGACGGAATTTATACAGATAATGATATCGATTTTCTTAAAGTTAATCAGAAGAAAATCATAAAAATTATGAACACAGAATATGACCGATTACTTGATTTAAAAACCAAGTTTACTAGCGATAGCTTGAGTAAAAAACAGAAGAAAAAATCAATAGAATCCTTATCCGAAAATCAAATTTCGATACCCAAAAAATTAGTATTAGAAGAAGTATATGAAAAGATAAAAGAAGATTTTCTTTATATTATAGAATGTATAGAAAACTCACCTGAACAAGGTAGGATGGTAACAGAATACGTATGGAAATATTTATATGGAGATACGCTTTATAAGTTAGATGATAACCAAATCATAAAATTTGCCGATAGCCTATTTATTTTTGCACAAAAGTTGAAGTTATCTAATCTCAACAATATTTTTTCAAAGGATGATTGGTTTGAACTAAAGGATATATTAGATGAGTATGAAATTTATTAAGTAAGCCTGAAGAAACTCAGTAAATACAGAGGTTCTTATTAGTTCACGCCACCTATAATAGGTCTTTATACAATATAAAAAGACGAGAATAATGATATGCTCCCCTATAGTAGACAGAAAAGAGAAAGCTTTATATCCAGTCTACTATAAGGATTCAGTACAGTTGTGCCTATCATTTTGACTAGCGTAATTAACAAACAATCATTTATTTAGGGGTTTGACTCATTTGGACATACTTTCCTCACAGCTTTATGGGTTTGTACATATGGTATATGGAACCAAAAATATTGTTATTGAAATGACTGTATTTTGAATGGTGAAATATACGAATGAAAGGGGAGAAAAGTATGTCTCAAGCTAATATACCTAATATTACTCCTACTATTAGTGTGGATCGTGATGATGCGCTCAATTTATTATTATCTTCTATTGCATTAGAAGAACTTGGACTAGCACATATTCTAAATGCCGAGGGAGAGAAGCTACAATATGTTTTAGGAACTTTACCGGGGAGAACAGGACCAGGTCCTAGCATTCAAGATTTACTCAATATCAATAAAAGTATTCAAGACATGGTAGATTCTGTCATGAAAGCAGAAATGTTTTTAGATGCAAAATTAAAAAAGGTTACAGATCTAATCAATCAACCAAAATGTCACACAGAATATATTTGTGAACCAATTAAAAAGGCATGTGATGGCAGTACATTTCCTATTTTTTCTGCAGGAACCTCACCAGCGTATAATGGAACAATTACGATAACAAATACGGGCTTGCATTGTAATATGGTAATAACAGTTACAGATGCAACGGGTACGCACTCTTATACAATTCAGCCAGATTCAGATCTTTCTATTTCTGTAAAACAAGTAACGTCTGTTACAGGCCAATGTAATTGTGTAACAACGCCTTGTCAAAATCAATATTGTATTGGGGTATTTGAGGGTACATTTAAGGTGGAAGGCGGCTGTTAACCTGCCTATAAAAGTTAAAAGTATTAATATATATATATCTATTTAATCAACTAATAGGATTTAACATTCCGTTGGATAAATACCTTAAGTATAATCCTTACTAAGGAGGAACCAGAATTTATGAAAAATAATAATAAAACGCAACGTTCCCAATTAAATAATCCTCAAGCAGCGCCAAGTGAATGGCCATGTAGTGCAGATGGACTTCAATGTGCAGAAGGTAGTTTGTATACGATAGATTTAGTAACAGGTGATTTCAAACTCTTAGGGCCTATAATACCTGAGACCCCCCTTTATAATGCTATCGGTTTTAGTATGTTAGATAATACTCTTTGGGGATATGATCAGACTAGAAAAGCTGTAGTAAAGATTAATCCAGATTTATCAACGGAAGCTCATCATATTGATAACCTAGGAGATGAACCTTTTTATGCAGGGGATATAGATAAAGATGGACATCTATATATAATGGATGGTGAACAACATTTTTATGTAGTAGATGTAAATTCTAATTCTCCAACATATTTAAAGTTAGTAGATCCCCGAAATGGTTTTCAACTAACCACTGATCCAGTACCATTATCTCATCCTATGCGTCTTGCTGATTGGTCTTTTAGCCCTATAGATAATCAATTGTATACGGCTGCTTATCCTAATACTAATCATTTGAATAAAATAGATCCATTAACAGGGAATATAACCCAGATTCCTATAACCCCAAGTATACCATATTCAGATTTTGGAGCTACTTTCTTTGGACCGGACGGAGCACTCTATGGAACCGGATCATCAGATCCTAATGGAGGTGTGTATCGAATTACATTTGATGATACTTCTGCTACATGGGTAGAATTTACTCAAACTGATCTTAATGTACCTCATTCGACTGATGGAGCAAGATGCGCTTCGGCTCCATTAAATTTATTAACGGTTGCCACTGGGAAAAGTGTAGACTTATTAACTGCATGCCCAGGGGATATATTAACTTATACAGTACAAGTTAAGAATCCAGGAAAAGTATTACCCGCAACAAATTCTATTTTTCAAGATATCATTCCGACTGGAACTACTTTTGTTCCTAATAGTGTGAAAGTGAATGGAGTTCAAACGCCTGGTAATCCGAATGATGGCGTACCAATTGGAGATATTGCCCCTGGTCAAACTGTAACGGTCATATTTCAAGTGAAAGTGGAGCCGAATGCTCCCAATCCAATTCGTAATATTGCTAGTGTAAGTGCAGATAACGCAGCAAAAGTGGATTCAAATGAAGTTACTACCAAAGTTCCTCAAGCTACCTTAAATGTGATAAAAGAGGCAGATGTAGGTGCTGTGCAATGTAGTGGACACATTACGTATACCCTATCTATTACAAATGAAGGTCCGGATGATTTGAATCAAATAGAAGTATTGGATCCGATGGATCCTAAAACTAGTTTTGTTCCCAATAGTGTAAAGGTAGATGGAGTTCCTAAAACAGGGGCAAATCCTACTACAGGTATGACGATAAGTCCTTTTCCAGCCCATACAACGAAAGTCATTCAATTTCAAGTCCAAGTAGCACCAAATACAAGTGGATGGATTTATAACAAAACACAAGCTATTTCTTGTGGAACGAACACATTTACAAGTAATCAAACACGTGTCAAAATATGTCCATGTAATGTAGAGTAATAAGAATGTCATGGTGGATATTCGCAGTTCAAAGTACACAATAGTAAAGGGAAAACATACCATGTAACTGCAAATGAAGCCTATGTGTATGTGAAGTAGCAAGGAAAATAAAAGGACGCCTTCTCTCTGAAAGCGTCCGGTTTACATAAATTTCTCTCGGTGTCTGTTTTAGTATATGCTACCAAATTTCAGATATGATAGTTAACACGATATAAAGTATGGCCATTGCAAACCCAAAATTAATATTTTCCACATTTAATTGATTACCATAAAATCTATTGATAGATATATAAATAAATAGAAGCATAAAAAGGCATCTTTAATTGGAAGATGCCTTTTCAATACTTTAATCAATGTTTAATGAATTATTAGCTATTCTCAGTTCCTGGCAAAGTCTTCGCCAAGTGTAGCCTTTTTAATCTTCTACAAGGCTTAACAGGATGCCCTAATTTTCACGTGCAAAAAGGCGGAGACAACTGGATTCACCAGAATCTCCACCAGGGTTTCTTTTCTTGGGTGGTTGCTAATATTCGTTTTACTTCTTGTAGTTCGCGTATTAGCTCCATTGCTTTTTTATCCCGCTCAATGACCCGTTCTTTTTCTTGTTCTTGAAGTTCTTCTTTCACGATTTTCCTTACATCTTCTAACGTGAACATGGGGATTTGTTGTTCTAGTTGAACGGGTAATTGTTCTGTGATTTTCGGGTTTATCTCATCTAGAACGAGGGGCGTTCTTGCTTCTTGAACAACTAATTTAGCCGCATCTTTTAAGGTTTTCTTTTTGAGTCGAATCTCTTCTTTCATACGAATTAAAATCAACATGTCCTTCTCTAAGAACGCCCTACTATCCTGTTCACCTTTTGAAAAAATATATCCGTTGTTTTCTAATTCGATACACCATTTCCTGAGGGTGCTTTCCCCTATGCCTAAGGTGCTAGCTACTTCGTGGGTCCAATAGGCCCGTTCGTTTTCTTCCACATCTATTAGCCTCCCTGTTCTCTAAGTCGTTCTCCTATAAAAAATATATAAACTAATTTAGTTTATATAGCAAATAAATCCTGCTATGTATTTAAACATAAAAAATACGAGCACAAGTGCAATACTCGTCCTCGTATTTACAAATCTATCAATCTTACGTTACAATTGTTGTAGAAAATAATCGAATAAATGAGCAAGAGCCTTATTCTCAAACTTTGGAGGGTCGGAGAATAAGGCTCTTATAGAAACTATACAAGGTGTTCAGACCCTGTTGTTTATTAAATTTATATCTTTATGATACCAAATTTGGACAAATAGGTAAAGTAAAAATTGTCTTGTGTAGCTTCCTCTTATTCTCAAAAGGAGGCTCTTTGTATGTCGGAAGCGATACAACTATCACAAATAGAAACGTTTATTGACGAATGGCATGAATGTTACCTCTCGGAACGTAAGAAAACTGGCTACGTCATGACGCTAGATTTAAGCAATGAGAAGCATAAACAAATCTGGTATGGATTACATGATCTAGAACACCTCATCAAAAGCTCCAGATTATCCTTAGAGGATGTCTATCTATCTTTGAATGCATTTGATCATGGAAGTCGTAAAACGTCGGATTTGAAGCAAATACGCAATATAGGCGTAGATTTAGATTTTTATAAGATTGGGCTTACGAAAGAACAAGTAAAAGAAGAGATATATAGATTAGTTGCAAAAGGAGCAATCCCTTGTCCAAACTTAATGTTGCATGGCCGAGGAGCACAGTTAATTTACAGTATTTCTGGAGGATCGGCACCTCAAATGGGGTACATGGCGCAATACATAACAAATAATCTGATCAAAACGTTACTGCATGTAGGAGCAGATGGAGCGTGTTCTGATTTATCTCGTGTATTTCGGTTGCCATATTCCGTCCACAGTAAGACAGGGAAACAAATCACGGTAGACATTTGGACAAAACGAGAGTATCAGCTCATGGAACTCTATGAATATGTGCCGCCAATGGAGAAGAAGCGTCCTACGAAGCGGAAAGGTATCATACAGACGTTACCAGCGCAAAAAGGAGCCATGACTCTCTACAGTTTAAATACAGCTCGTAAAGCAGATTTAGAGAAAATTGTGGAGATGCGAAAAGGTGAGATCGATCATAGACATGATATGACATACATATACGCGTTCACAACGGCTTTAATTGTAAAACAGCAAGTTGCAACTGTGGAAATGACACGACAGCTCAATGATAGATTTACAGAGCCGCAGAAAACAAGAGAAGTAGAACGGACAGCAAAAGATGCGTACAAAGATGCGATTACATTCTTCGATGCCTATGTGAAAAATAATTGCGAGATGAAGGGGCTACCAAGAAACCTGATCAAGCCAATGAAGAATACAACTGTACTGGACAAGCTAAATTTAAACCTTACACAAGCTGAGTTTGAGCAGTTGACGACTCTCATTGACTCAGGTGAGAAATACAAACGTAAAGTAAGTAAACGTCGTGAACAAGGTGTTAAGTCACGGGAGGAATATTTGTCTAAGTCGGCAGAACAAACGGAAAAACAGTTAGATGAGTTGAGGGATTTGTTG
>NZ_ALBR01000115.1:0-3516 GCF_002081505.1 Bacillus sp. CDB3
AGGATTTGTTGAGGTAGCTGGGTGCGTATTTTCTAGGTTACTGTCCTTTCTTAGAGGACCTTTCTGTTCTTTTTTTATTCTTCTATTTTGGTACACTATTCTTGGGAACTTTGTATTTGCTGGGGACTATATTTTAGTTTCTAATCTGTTACTTAAGGAGCGTGTATGTTATGCGCGTTATAGCTTCAACTAGCAGATTTAACTTATCAACTGTCCGACAGATTGTAGGACTTAAAAGAATGTGGTTTTTTACGTTTAGAAAAGAGTTAGATGTTTCTAAAGGTCTTACACAGAGTGATGTACGGGAATTGATTCTTAAAATATATAATTATGAGGAATCTAGATACGGTAAATATTATGGTTCAATATAGAGAGTATCTTACGAATGGAGGAAAAATAATTGAGTTTATATTTGACACATGGGAATGGTGAAAATTCTAAAAGTCAGCATGGAAATACAGGTGGTTTACCAATGAAAGAAAATGGAAAAGGTATTTAATAACACAAAACAGTAGTATGAATCCTAATGAGTTCATGCTACTGTTTTTATGTTATTAAGCTTTAAAAGCTTCTTTTAATACTTTTCCCGCTTTAAAGGCAGGTACTTTTCCTGCAGGAATAGTAAGAGGTTCACCAGTATGTGGATTGCGTCCTTCACGGGCAGCACGTTCTCGTACTTCGAATGTACCGAATCCGATTAATTGTACATTTTCTCCATTTTGTAGTGCATTTTGAATGGATTGAAAAACAGCATCTACAGCGAGACTTGCTTTTTGTTTTGTTAGTTCAGATTTCATTGCGACTTTTTGGACTAATTCTGTTTTGTTCATAATAAGACACCTCATTGTGATAGATATACTATTTTAGTATAAAGTGATGAGAGATATAGCGCAAGGTAACTTGTGTGACTATGAATCTGCAGAATATTACGGATGAAGATATGAAAAATTAGATTTTGAGAAAGATACGAAAAAACGGCCTTTCATTTTTCTTTGTATGAGAAAGAAGAGGAGTTCGAAATGATTTTGTATGCGGAATGAATAAAACTTGTTATATAAAACAACTAAACCGTTAAAAGGAGTTGAGGGGGATTTGAAGATAAAAGCAGTAGAAAAAGAACTTTTTAGAAGTCTATTTAGTAGTGTATTGAAGTATTATATAATTTCACGTACTTTATTCATTAACAAAAACAAAACCAATCATCAAAGGTTACTTCTTCTCTCGATTTTTCGATACTATAGAATACCGATAAGAAAGGTGACTCTATCCATGAAGCAACCTTTAGTGAATTTACGAGTCGATTTTGCATGTAAGCAATTATTTGGTGCACAAGAAGAATTATTAATTTCTTTTTTAAATACAATCTTGCATGAATCCTTATCTACACTAATTGTGTCACTGAAAATTGAAGAACCACATTTGTATAAAGAATATGAAGAAGATAAACTATCCCTACTAGATATACTTGCAACAGAACCTTATTTCGGTATCAACCTTTGCAGTGTTTTCATCAAATCTTTAGCACCTTCGTGACTTAAAATCAAACGTCCATCATAAAATTCCATATGATTTTCAGATATGTTTCCTGTTACAAAACAAATTCTTTCTTGTTTCCGTATATGTATATTGCCATCTTGTACAAACATCTCTACACTAGTATTCGGCATTAAATCTAACGTTCTTCGCAGTTCTTTAGGTAGTACGACTCTTCCTAAGTCGTCCAATCGTCGAATCATACCTGTTGGTTTCAAAGTGAGTACCTACTTTCGATTATAAATTGATATTATGCATCCTTGATCCTTCAAGAAGAAATAAAATGACTGAATGGAGAAGAACGCTTGTATGGCTCATGCTATTTAGTTTGGAAGGGCTTCACAATTAATAACGGAATTGTACAAGTGTTCTTCTCCATTCTTAACATGTGTTATCGTTTGGTTTTTTATACCAATAAAAACAACTGTAACAAAAAAAGAGACGAAGCAGCTCGTCTCTTTTTTTACCCATGTGTGAGTGTAAGGATGATACAGTACTTATAATAAGATAACTAAGGGGAGATATCTTATATGAAACAAACCTATTTGTAATATATTCTATTTTAGGTAACACACACCTTTTAGGTATTGAAAAAAATTTCCTATCAACTCATACAAAACAAACTAACAAAAATAGAGATAGTTAACAAAGTGAAGTTTACTACATACCTATAAAGGTATATCTTTGCGAATACTTTTTACTTTCATATTACTAAAAACATGAAAATCTCTTGATGTGTATCAAAAGGTAGACATTTAGGGATGGTGAAAAATGAATAAAAACCGCGTTCCCAAAGGATTCGTTTTAATAATTACGAACGTCCCTTTAGAAGTAATACCTTTAGGTTCGATGTTTTTCACACAAAAAAGACGAGTTTCCGCTCGTCCTTTTTTGTGTGAAAAAACCTATCCAAAAAGAAAACATGCTACTTAAAGGATTGAACAGCCAGGTCTATAAGAATATAACCTTATCTTTGGTCTTATATACCAAAAATAATAAATCAAAGGAACTCTTTGCTTTCTGACTAGAGTGCTGGCTCATCGTGTGGGAACGAAACCCCACGTAGTACAATACAAAAAGACGAGAATCCTCTCGTCTTTTTGTGTTTATTAGTCAATTTAAGGAGAAAAACAAAAGGTCCAGGAGAAAACCTTGACTATACTATAACCTGTTTTTTTGTCTTTTATACCAAAAAACAGGTGGTTCTGTTGCAAAGTTTTTGAAAGTAAGCTGAATTTTTTTCAAACTTTGCAACGGAACCCGTAAAATCCTTTGGGGAGATCCTCCAGCCAGCACTCCTGCCCAAAAACAAGAAATTTATTATCAATCGTTTAGTCAATTATGAAAGTTTTACAATTCCAATAGTGGCAACTGGATAAATTGCCTCAGTATTAGTTCCTGAAAAGTTTGTATTATTGCTACCAGTTCTTAATTGGAGAATATTATTAGGAGTTGTATTAGATACAATGCAACTTAAACTTAGTACTCCCTTTTGTACATTGTCTAAAAATGCTCCACTTCCTGGAACATTTCCTCCTGTATTTAAATTTAAATGTACAGAGAAATGATTACCTGTAGTAGTACCCATAACAGAATAAGTTACAAGGTATATTCCTGTTTCAACAAGCACAATGTTACTTGAATTACTTGTATGCGTAATAGCACTTCCTGTTATATTAATAGTATTAGTAAAAGAAATAGGTTGATTGGCATTTAAAAGACCTGTAGCGACTGCTCTTTCTAAAAACGCACTATTTATTGATTCGGTAGGTCCGGTAAGTCCGGTAGGTCCAGTAGGTCCGGTAAGTCCGGTAGGTCCAGTAGGTCCGGTAAGTCCGGTAGGTCCAGTAGGTCCGGTAAGTCCGGTAGGTCCAGTAGGTCCGGTAAGTCCGGTAGGTCCAGTAGGTCCGGTATTTCCGGTATTTCCGGTATCTCCAGTAGGTCCGGTAGGTCCAGTATTTCCAGTATTTCCAGTAGGTCCAG
>NZ_ALBR01000116.1:0-15060 GCF_002081505.1 Bacillus sp. CDB3
GGAAAGCGGATTTTTTTATGCATTCATTTTTGGATATTTATAAGTTTTGCAACACCCTCATTTCAGTAAATCTTTTCTACAGATGGGTGGGCGACCTGTCACAGGCGGAACGCCTCCAATAGTTAAACTGTCTACGTATGCAAATAAAACCTGTAAAATAGATTGATTTTTATCAAATTTGGTTATCATACTAGTAAATCCGTCCTCTCTGGAGATAGTTTGGGTTACTATCATTCTTTCAGGAAAGCGGGTTTTTTTATACATTCATTTTTGGATATTTATAAGTTTTGCAACACCCCCCAGTTATGCCAAATATCCAATGAATGCATACATTCTAATTTTTGAATTCCAACCCCAAATAGGTACTACACATGATGTTAATAAAAATGGAAAGGAAAAGATGTTATCATGAAAATTTTTAACGGATTTGTTGCTTCTACTATTATACTAGCGTCTCTAACAGGACTAAGTGAAGTGACAATAATAAATCAAGTGCATGCAGATTCACTAGATAAGATTACAAAAAATCAGGATATCACTAAGATCTCGGAAAAAAAATTGTTAACTATCAAACTAAGGAAGGAATTAAATATACCTTATGAGGATGGTATTGAGAAACAGATTCAAAGCAAGGATAGTGTGTTAGCTGATATTTTTGCAGAATACCCACAGATAACACTAAATCGTGTATTTACATCACTCTCGTCAACACAGATCCAAAGCCTGAGTACAAATAAAAAGGAAGATCATTCAGAAATATATTCCAACATGGTGAATTATTACAATGTTGAAGTTCCTAATCATGTGGATACAAGCGTATTATTAGAGAAGTTTAAAAAATCTTACATAATTGAAGATGTATATGCAAATGAAACGGAAAGTGAAAATATAGTACCGCCAGAATTACAAAGTACTCGTAATGTCTTTAACCCATTAAATAATCCTCACTTTGAAGACCAAGAATACCTAAAAGAAGCACCACAGGGTATCAATGCTCTGTATGCTTGGAATGTGAAAGGTGGGGATGGAACAGGAGCAACCTTTATCGATTTGGAACTTGGCTGGCAACTAAATCACGAAGATTTATTAAAACAAAATAAATCAAAAGTGGAGTTGATGTCTGGAATTAATGTAGGTGGATATGCTTGGCATGGAACTTCTGTGTTAGGGGTTGTTTCTGCAGAAGATAATAACAAGGGGAATATTGGAATTACTCCAAATGCGAATGTAAAAGTTATTTCCATAATAAGAGATAATGGGCAAAAGAATAAGGCTGATGCAATCTTAAGTGCTGTTGAGAATTCGAAATCGGGGGATGTCTTATTACTAGAGTTGCAGGAAAAAGTTCGCGATCAGGATGATATTAGGTTCTTACCCGTTGAAATACAACCTGAAATATTTGATGCAATTCGTGCAGGGACAGATAAAGGAATTATCATTATAGAGGCTGCAGGAAATGGTAACAACGTAAATAAAGGCAATGAAACAGGGAACGATTTAGATCAATACATAGACAGGAACGGAAAACAAGTTTTAAATAGGCAGAGTCCAGATTTTAAAGATTCGGGAGCAATTTTCGTTGGGGCTGCTTCATCCACTTTTCCTCATACACGATTATTCTATTCAAATTATGGAAGTCGAGTAGATGTTTACGGATGGGGGGAAAATGTAGGTACATTAGGTAGTGACCCGAAACTCCGTGGGAGGAAGGAAGCTAATAAAAATATGGATTGGGGTGAATTTGAGACGAATCATTACAGAAGCAATTTTGGTGGTACATCTAGTGCATCATCAATTATTGCTGGTGCTGCAGTTTCTTTGCAAGGAATAGCAAAGGCTCATGGTAAGACTCCGTATACACCAGATGAATTACGAAAAGTTTTAAGTAATCCAGAGACCGGAACAGAATCCAAGAATCCAGCACAAGACAAAATAGGTGTTTTACCAGATTTAAAAGCGATTATTAATAACGTAAATCTGTAGAATTGAACAAAAAGGGAGTTCTATTGCAAAGTTTGAAAAAACATACACCCGTTTACAAAATACGGTTATCGTTTAAGAAATTCTGAATGATTGCTGTAATTCCTTGTACATCGAAAAAGAGAAGTCTAGAATGTGACTTCTCTTTTGTTTGTATATAGCATGAATCGTTTCGATTCCTTTCAATGTACGTGAAGCATGGCGAAGACTTTGAAATCCTGCGGATTTAACAAAACGTCGCTTGACGTGTATCAGTTTCTGTAGAGGAGTTAGTTCCACAAGACCATTTTCTTCGTGCCATTGAAGCGACGATTAGTTTTGATTTTATTGAAGAAAAGTTACGTCCTTATTACCATGAAAAAAATAGCCCTTCATCTGACCAAAAAGGGTTAGGTGAAGGGCTATTTTTCTAATTTCTAACATTATTTATTGTTTTCATTTGCTAAAATGAGAAAAGGACGCTTGTGAGTGGTCTTACCCCTGTCAAGTAGACAATGTTAAAAAGACTAAGCAGCCATCGAGATTCGATATTCTATCGGCGCTCGATGGTTGAGTCGTTTTTGGAACCGTTTATAGTTATAAAAGTAAATATATTCTTCAATTGCTTGTATTAAATCTTCTTCTGTTTTAAAATGAGAGAAAAATGACTCGATACAAGCGTTATCATGGCAGTTTCCTTTGCGAGAGTGGCTACCAATGATACCTAAATCGGAAAGTCGTTTATTGTAGGCATGAGATGTGTACTGGAATCCCTGATCTGAATGGAGAATGGTTCCACGCACATCTCTTTTTTGTGCCACCATTTCAATTGTATCTAATACAAGTTCATTATCATTCCGCTTGGATATTTTCCAAGAAACAACTTCGTTATTATAAATATCTTGGACAACAGAAAGATACCGAAATCCCTCTTGGAATCGTAGGTAAGTAATATCTGTAACAAGTGCCTCATTTTGTTGGCGATCTTTAAATTCACGGTTTAAAACATTCGGAAAAACATTGGAATAGTTCCCTTTAAAGAAGCGACGCTTCTTTCGAATAATAGATTGAATATTGAGCTCACTCATTAAGCGATATACTTTTTTGTGATTTATAAAATATCCCTCTTCCTGTAAAGCGATTTTCATACGTGGATAACCATATTCTTTGTGCTTTACGTGAATAGATCGCATTACCTTTTTTAGTCGTTTCTCGGATTTTAGTCGTATGTTTTCCATACCTTTGGTATGAATCCACTTATAGTAACTGGAACGATGTACACCCGCAAATTTCGTAAGCCATATAACTGGATACTTTGTCTTTAATGATTCAATGATATGATATCTCTCTTTATGTTTTAGTACGCCTCCATTTATAGATTTGGATACTGCTTTTTTAAATATTCAACCTGCGCTTTATAGTAGTCACGTTCCTCTTCAATCGTCTTAAAATAAACACGTTTTCCTTTTAGAGGGTTTGGTATACCTTTCATTCCCCCATTTTTCCCGCGAGTATCTGTAATCTCACCACATTCTTTATATTTTTTGACCCAATTTTTAAGCTGGGTAGAACTTCTAATCTGATATCTTTCCTTTATCATATTGTAACTTCCTTCACCGTTTAAATAACTTTGAACAGCTGATAACTTTAATTCTTCTGAATAGGTATTAAATGTTGAACCTTTTTTAGTCATGAAAAATCCCCTCCAAGTAATAGTGTAACATCCATGTATGTTCATGGTCTTTTTACACTGTCTACCTAAAAGGGATAATATCATCGTATCAACTTCACCTTTATATCACAGATACACATTTAGTTGGTGAATGGCGAACAGCTTATCCGCAGCTTTATCAATATGAAGTTTATGAAAAAGAACACTCAATCCAATCTGCATACTGGGGTGGTTATATACGACACAATGTGATTCAACGTAGAGTATATAATCAACAGAAACAGTTTGTAGAAGATCAATATGTAACGGAGAATCACGCTATAATGATGTACGAACCACTATTAGCTTGTAATAGTGAGAAAAATCGAGATAAATAATAGCACATCAGTAGTTTATTCGGTTCTGGTGCAAACCTCGAATAGTGTAAAAATATAAGCTTGATTCCGAATATTAACTGGATATTTGTTATTAAAATACACGGTTTCGTTCTAGATTTCGAATGATTCATTTTCATAATCATCAAATATTCAGTTCGGAATCGTTATAAAATAATTTTTGCACCAGAACTAGAAATTCGTATTGAATTCAGAATCTTTTAAAAATAGAAAAGTGTTACAAGGCCTCATATCTAACAGTTCGTATTCGATCGCTTAATACAAAGATAGAAATACATGGGGAAGATGATAAAGAACAATTGATTAGCTTTATAAAAAAACTGGCTATTGAAGAACGAATTAGTTTGGATAATGCCAAATTAATTATAGAAAAATACAAAGATGAAAAGGGGATAGATTAATGTCTGAAGGGACTAACATTTTCATTTTTGCACTTATATTTGGAGTTCACTACTTTCTATCGAGGAGAACTAGTGTATATTCGGGGGCAATCATTCCAGTAGCTTATCTAGTGTATTGCGGTTGGATATTCATAACTCATCAAACTGATCATCTAATAACTACTGTTTTATTAATGTTATTAGGATTAGCATTATTTATTTTAGAATGGGAAAACGGAAGAGAAGCTTTTAAAAAGAATAGGAAAAATGAATTACAAAGAATGAAAATTCATGATATATAAAAAGAACCTTGACCCCGTCGCTGTCAAGCTAAGCTTTTAAATTGCTGCCAAAACGAAAAAATTGTACGATCAAAAATAAATATGGAACCAGAATGCAAATTATCAAGAATTAATAATGGAAAAGCTTTCAATTAAAATTGGTAAAATAATAAACAAATGTTGAAATCAGAAACAGGACTAAATTAAAAAAGGAGCTTCTATACTATGGAACAAATTATTTTAAATAATAAGAACGGATATACAGAGATATATTATAAGTTAATCTTTATGTTATCTTTGCTAACTTTACATAAGATCACATACGTTGAAAACAAAAAGAAAGGTCTTAAGCTGTCCCTCAAAAATGAACTAGAAAATTTAACGAAAAATAACCCTTATAACTTATAATACCTTTTTCAAAGATTAAACTTTGCAACAGAATTTTTTATCCATGTCTTAAATTGATGGGCATATATGGTGACCACTATATATGATAAAAAGGAAGGAACAAACTATCTATATAACTAGTTCGTTCTTTTTCACTTTACAGAAATACAATCGCAAAAAATCGAACATCGTTACTTACCTATAAACACTTTCAGAAATCAAAACTCATTTAGAATTCTTTGATAGAAACTTCGCGACTTTATTTCAAACCTACATTAAAAAATATCGCCAAAATTTATTTTAATACCAATCCATAATAGTGTCTTTATTCAAATGTACTTGTGACAATGGACTTTTTTGATATATTCGTTCTTGTGTTTTCATGTTATAGTAAAATCCCTTTATGTTACTGTACAACGGCATAGCTAAATATGAATCTAGATATTTAGCTATGTAATAAAATCAAGAAAGAAGGTGCTCTATGGGATTTCTGATAGCGGGATTCTTATTTTTGGTGTTACTTGTACTAATTATAAAAGATATAAAAGAATTTAAATCTAATACAGGTACTAGCTCAGTTTCTACACCTTCACCATCTAAATCTAATACAGGCACTTTCCCAGTTTCTACACACTACGCTGATAGTGGTAGTTCTACTGCTTGTGGCGGAGAATAACTGTACCAGTTAGGAAGAAAACATTAAAAGACAGATTAGCAATGTATTAATCCCTGTAACATTAGTTCTTGCTGAAGCAACTACTAGAAGTTGCAAAGTTCCACCTGCACAAAGCATTTATTTGCACCAGACCTCAGCAATTCATACTAGATAATCAAGGAGTCCGAACATGCAAAATTTATCTATCAAAAAAACTATAAAAGCTGAGATGATTTTATGAACATATTTTTATACATACTGTTGGGCATTCTGATATCATTCTTTATCATTTTTACGAAAAAACTGTCAGCTGATGAGACTGGATTTTCGAAAGAAGACGAGCGTCAAAAAAGAATTTTAACAGATGCTACCCGTACGAGTTGGCAAGTTATTATGATTTATGCACTCTTTAGATTAATCAATATAATCCCTATTTTTCAGGAATTCGTAGGTTCTTCCCAAACAAAATCGAATACGTTTTTCAATAACGGTGGGGATATATTTCTTGTGTGCTTAATTGGATACACCATTGGAGCGTCTATCTCATATTTTCGACATTCCTAACATCATACCCCTCGAATCATTTTTCTTACATTTTAATTTCACTTAGAAAACTTTACAACAGAACCTTTAAACATATTAATTGTCCATTATCTGGACAATTAATATGTTTAAAGGTGGCTTAGGTAAAGATAAAATAAATTTATTCCATCATGTTTAGAGACGATATTATATATAGATACTTCATCTACAGTTCTGTAGAACAGTTAAAAAGTGAATAGATCCCAGTTTTTTCATTGCAAAAGGTTTATTCTTACTAATTGTATTTTAATTCTATATTTTTAGAGTGTTGTTAAACTTTGCAACACAATCGATTAATTATTATTTTTACAAATCATTAATAAGATCTTAAAACAATGAAAAAGAAAAAGAAAAGGGGGGAAGGTTTGCTGGTTCTCCAGTAAATTAAAAAAAATGTTTTTAAAACGCCATTACGAACTACTAAAATTAATTTCTTATGAAAAAAGATGGTTTTCTTTAAGTGAACTAGCTAAAGAATTAAATTGCTCAACAAAAACTGTCCAAAGAGACTTAGTGAAAATAGCGGATTATTTACCAACAGATTGCTTTATTCAATCATCACAAAAAAGGGGTATACAGCTGGATATACCTGCCTCTTCTTCAACAGATATTATATGTTCTCATTATTTTAGACATACACTACTCTTTCAAGTTTTACATAAATTACTCTATAATGAAGTAAAAACAGTGGCAGATTTGTGTGAAAGTTTATATATTTCAAAATCACTACTGCGTTTAACATTACTAGATGTAGATATATTTTTGAAAAAATATAAGTTAACTTTAAAGAAAAGACCTTTAAGAATCGAAGGTAATGAAAGCAATATTATTTTCATGTATTATGAATTATATTTAAAATCATATGATAAACAAGAATGGCCCTTCCAGGAATTCAAACAAAATATGTATACTGAATTTTTTAGGAAGGTTGAAAACATTATGCCCATCAAATTTCACAGTGAGAATATTAGGAACTTGTCTATTTTTATTTCTCTTTATCTAATCAGAATTAAAAATGAAAATCCTATGCTTTTAGAAGTTGAAAACATAAAAAAAATTGAAATTTCATCTAGTTATAAAAAACTCTCACAGATTGTAAAACAAATATTTAATAAATATAATGTATCACTAGACTCAAAAGGTGTATCTATTATTATAAGTGCTATCAACCATATAGAGCATTCTCCTACAAAATATAATCATAGAAAAAAAGAAAGTGTCAAACAGTTATTCAAGAAACCATCTAATGGAATTTATCCCGAAATAAAAAAGTTAATACTATTATTTGAAGATACATTTCATATTAAATTAATAAATAATAAAGACTTTCTCTTTTCTATACTCAGTATATTCCAAACACATGAATACAAGTCAGAAATATTTTCTAAACTAAATTCTCTACAGGAGACTACTGATTATATAAAATTGAATCATCCAAATACATTTAATAGAATTAAAAATATCATTAATACATGGATGATACAGACAAATATTCAATGCCCCATAAGTGAAAATGAAATAGCAATTTTAGTTATGCATATTGAATCCATATTCATGAAAATAATAAGAGGTAACAAAAAAGTTATTTTGATTCTTAATAGTTGTGAAAATTGGAAAAAATATATTAAGGAACTTTTAAATTTTAATTATAATAAACAACTAGATTATGTAGAGGTTACCCTAGAACGTCTTCGTAATATTCAACTACATCCTAATGCAATATCTTGTATTATTACCGATACTTCATTGGATAATAAACTGAATTCTATTCCTACTATATTAATATCTAGTATTCCTACCAAGCGAAATTTGGATGAAATAGCGCAATTTATATGAGTTTATCGTAGTTGATTTGGATAGAAACAAGAGCCATCATCCCAAACATTAGGGCTGATGGCTCTTTCAAGATGCGAAAAAGATAACGATAGAAGAGTAGTGACAAGGTGTTTATACATAGAAGAGACTTGTCACTGTAAAAGGTATAACATAGAATCATTTCAAGAATCCTCAAAATAATAATGGTCTATACGATTATTTTCAGAGGGAATCATTCTTTCCTATAGAATCTATACACAATACCATTTTTAGAGGAGTGATTTTCATTGACAGAAACAGTAAAAATTGAAGAGCTCAACACGTTCTTGCCATTGGCTTCTTTAGAAGCGCTACCTGCTGAAGATCAAAAAATGCGCCTACAATACTGGAAAGAGCACTTTTCAATCAAAGAAATCTTAGAAGAATTAGGAACCTATAAAAGTAAACTCTATGATTTATATAAAAAACATGAAATTACGCCCCAAGGAACAATGCAGGCAAAACGAAAAGGAAAGACTATTCCCAAAGAAGATATAC
Organism: Bacillus sp. CDB3; assembly: GCF_002081505.1. Classification (NCBI taxonomy): domain Bacteria; kingdom Bacillati; phylum Bacillota; class Bacilli; order Caryophanales; family Bacillaceae; genus Bacillus; species Bacillus sp. CDB3. Next base: position 8,664 of record NZ_ALBR01000116.1, read on the forward strand.
CTATCAATCTACAATATACTCATTCCACCGAATCAGCTCAAACGCAAACACTTCCACCAACCATTCCAATGCAAGATGTGCCCGTGATTTCAGAATCTGAACCTACAACGATTCCATTAGAGCCTATAGAACAGATAGAACCCTCTATTCCAGAATCCTTTCATATCCACTATGCAGGACGAAAGTCTAAACAAAAGGTCATTCATCAATTGAAAGCCCTTGCTACTTTGTTAGAAGAAGAATCTCATGAGCAATACCAGTTCTCGATTCAAATTGATACAACATCCCTAAAATAAAAACCGAACAACTTTTTTGTACACCGTATGTATAGAGTACAAATTCCTAAAGAACAATGTAAACGATTCATATTTATTCTCCTTTTGCACTTGGGGTAACTACATATAGCTACCCTTTTTTTATCATACAACACATAAATATTTACATACAATTATTTATGTGATATTATTATCATAAACGAAAGATACATTAAAGGATGAACAAACATGCAAAGAAACAAAATCAAAATGTGGATTGAACAAAATTTAGTTATGCAAGAGGAAGCGCGCACGATTACAGGTCAAACTACATCAGCATTTAACCAATCTGTACAAAATGGTAAAATATTACCGTTTGTAGAATTTGGAACGATTAGAAAAACTCGTTTATACTTACGAGAAGATTTAGAAATGTACAAATTACAGAAGAGAACACAGCGCTAGAAAGAACAGGAATTTCTTAGCCTTTCCCCTTAAAACATAGTAAAAGTCCTCTCAGCCTACCCAGCACAAAGGACTTTTACATAAACATTTCGAATTTAGAAAGGATGCAAACCATGTCCAGCGCTTTAAAAATTAAAAATGATGAAGCTATTATAACACATTCTAAAAGACCACAACAGACACCTCAAGCACCAAAAGATAAGCTACTCGCCCAATATCATACCCTATGTGAATGGCTTGAAATTAATGAATGCGAAGAATCACAGCTATACTTCTTCGGTACGCTCCTCGCTCCTATCATTCTATTTACTCTGACCTATGTGATGGGAGGTGTACACTATGGCTTCTAATGCAATCATTAACAAACTCAATGTTGGAGATTATGTGACAGTTCCTTACCGTCACGATCTATCTTTGCAATTAACAGGATATATTGTAACTGTACTCAAACATATTAGTATTGTAGATATTTCTGAAATGGAATCCTTCCTTCAACTTGGAATCAATGGACGCCAAGTCGTACGACATGAGCAGTATAAGCAAGTTCCACCCAAATTCTATGAAAAGGTGGCACAATGAGTATGTACATGTTTGATGTGAGCTATTCTGTGGATGGAAACAACTTTTCAAAGTCTTTTTTGTTGGCAGAGTCAAAAGATGGATTTGAACTCCAAAAACAAGTGCAAACCCTACTAGAACAAGAGCATATCGCACCTGTACAGATTGTAGAAACAGATTTGGAAGAACTATGACAGATGATACAGCATACACAGAAAAGAGGTGACATTTTTTGACAATTAATACCTATACACTTTCCTATACCATCGTAGCACCTAGCGGTGAAATATACCCTACTCAGGAAATGGTCATGTATACCGAATCGCAGGAATATGCAATTACGTTACTGGACAAGGAAATACAACGAAGATTAGGGAATGGCTACCATCTGCTCATCTCTTGTACAAATCAAGAAGAACCAGAACCTATCCAACTGTCCCTTTTCTAACCATAAAATGACCTGGTCAAGAAAAACTGGAACACAAATTAGATTACGCAATTGATTTTGAATATTGATAAGGAGTCATTCCATTTAATGATGAGTGAGGACGAACGGAATGATAGTACATATAAATAAATTCAGCTACTAACTGATTGACTTAAAAAAGAAAAATGAGCTTTTCTCCGTGCAAGCATTCACGTTTAAAGACGCTAAAAAACGATTCTATTACTGCGTTATCCCAACAGTTCCCCTTACGGGACATACTTTGCTTATACTGTGTTCCAGTTTTACTTTATCACCTTACATACTCATATAGAGGAATACTGAAAAATTCATCTATATATATTCCTACACAAAATCCCCTTGCGATTGCATGAAACATTCATGTGACTTTCAAGGGGATCCCCTTTACACACCTCGCTACACTCACATGTACCAAAAAAAGAGAAGGCACACAATACAACGTCAATATTGTGTGCCTTCTCTCCATATATTTTGAAGCTACTATGAAAGAAGTGAAACATGTTAAACTCCGCATATTGGAAGTCATATTAATTGATCTTCCCTATTATACAGCAAATATCGACATGATGACAGGGGAACTCCCTTATTTCATATTTTTTACTTTCATTTTACATGTATTTACATTATAGTACGTGAAATTTCCCTAGTCGTATGTAACACTATAAAACAAAATAACATTCAAATGTATGAACTCTTGGACGATGAAAATATGATAAAATTATATTGTTACTTTAAATATTTCCTAAGAAAACTCGACAGCTAATGACACCATGTATATGAAACAGCTAAATAATTATTATTTAATTATAAAACAATAAAAGCTGAAATCCTTGTGAGAGAAGGGATTCAGCTTTTTCATTTTACTAGCATACCCGTTACAACAAGTTGCAATTATACTTCAGTGTATTCGCAACTTGTGGCTATTAATATGTATGCTATATTCCACAAAAAAATTACATGTTTTTCCACCTCTTATTTAATTATATGCACGATTTATAAAAAAATACTTTATTCTTGATGTTTAGAAAACGGGATTTTTGTACAAATTGTTAGTAAAAAGTAGATGAGGTGTTCAAATTGTCTCGTTCGAAACTAGGTAAATTTATTGATAAACACAATATAAAGCAAATTGACGTCGCTAAAGCTAGTGGACTTACAACTTCAACGATAAGTCGTCTTGCTAAAATTGATTGCATTTCGCCCTCCATTAAAAATGCCAACAAAATTGTGCAAGCTTTAAAAAAATTAACAGGTAAAAATATTAAACAAAGTGATTTTTGGTCATAACAAAGGGCTACTAACTGTAGTCCTGCTGAATATTCAGTTACCAAATATCTAGTTTTTGTGAAATTTTCACGAGATTAATATAGAATGATTTATAGTATATCCTTCAGTAAAAATGTCTGTATATACACACCGTATTTTATAGCTTCACTTTCTAATTTTTTCTCCCTACAATCAGATATCGTACAAAAGATTATGATAGGTTTTACCTGTTGTTGCTTCTGATAAATGTTAGTTAAATACGCATAATACTGCATTTTCTTTTCATTCACTTTCATATGTTGAAGCCGATCGATTTCTACGAAGTGAGGAACATTGTCTTTGATGAAGAAGGCGTCTGGTACAATTGTTTTTTCTTCTCCTTGATAACGCAGAGTAATGACTTGCTCTGTTTTCCATTCGGGGAAATCTAACCACATCCATGCTTCATTTCGCAATAAGATATGTTCTAATTGATGCTTCTTCTTTCGCTCTTTCGCCTGTATACCGAGTAGTGCCATGCCTTTCTTATTGAGGTAATAGACATATTCTCGATTATGTGAAGTCACATGACAGTAAGGGCGTAAATCCTTTAGGATACGATTTGCATTCCTGATACTACCTAGACAGTGGATTGCTTGTAACTGCCTTCTAGAAGCAAAGTCAAGCTTACTTAAACTCGATAAAATCTCGATATGTCTCGCTTTTTGTTTCATCTTTTGGTGTTTCATGATGCTCCACCACCTTGTAGGGTTTCAGTAACTTCCACATCTCTTGATTAGACAAATATGGCACTTGAATTTCTTCTACACGATCTGTTTTGAAAAGCGCCCGTCCTGCTATAGATGGAAGTTCTTCTAATCCACTTTCATCTATAGCCACTTGCGAAGCAACCATAGTTGGCAAGCGGAATCCAATCTTGGCATCACTATTTTGTTTAATTTGTCGCGGCAATGTATCAGAAGTCGGGTACTGGGTGCAAAAAATCAAGCGAAACCCCAATGCTCCGCCAATCCTCGCTATTTCAGACAACATTTCTTGACACAAATAGAGCATATCTCTCTTTTGTTTTGACAATCCTTGCGTGGGACACAGATTAGCTGACTCGTCAACGATGATGAAATAACGCTCCTTGATTGGCGTATCTACAATATTAGTGAAATACGATTCTTTCATACGTACCACCTGTTCCACCATCTTGTCTCGGATTCGATTCAACATTTCAAATGCTTGCATGGGATTCTCCACTACTTCATTCACTTGTGCCAAATCCTTATAAGGACTAAACTCCAATCCTCCTTTTAAATCAATCACGTAGAATTGCACGTGATTGGGTTGCTGCAAGATTAAACTAGTCATGATGTTTTTGAGGAAAACCGTTTTACCAAAACGTGTCATCCCACTGACACACATATGCGGTGTTTTCTCAAAGTCATGATCTATCATACGGTCTAACGCTCTTCCCATAATGACTTTCCATGTTTTCTCTTGTAACAACTCTTTAGACCAATTCCACTTTTGAGGAATACGTTTCTCAAATACCCGTATGAATAATTTCCTTTGCTGAAACGATATCATCACAGGCTTATATAGTCCTTCCTCCAATACTTGCGCTAACTTCTGTATTAACTGACTTGGCATGCCTAATGGCAGCCGATAGACATATGTTGTACTGATAGCATCCTCTGTTTGTTTCAAAAATACAGGGTAATGGATTTCACCCTTATGCTGTACACATACTTTCGTGATTTCAAAAAATGCTTTGATTTTTTTCTTATCACTCAGTTCTTTTCCTTTATAAAAATAAGCGACTGTTAAAAACGTAACAGGTATCAATAAAAGCGAAAGCATATACTCCTTACCTCCTTAGAGGTAGTTGGGGTTATGTGGTATATAAAAAAGAAGTTGTTCGGATGCTCTACGACAGCCCCCTTCAACTACCCGATAAAATACTAACGTAGAAATACATCGAGCATATCACGTAGCACATACCAAACTGTACCAATGAGCAGGCATTTGAGACCCGCACGTAGCACCCAATCAGGAAGATAAAGCCCTTTGCTTTTCAACAATTTAACCGCTATAACGGTTGCCCCTGTCACACCATATACAATACCTAATTCTCCAACAATGGTCATGCTAACGCCACCCTTTCGGTTAAATGGACAGATTCCCTCGGAAATCCCTATACATCTGGTAATCTTCTAATAACTCATTCCAAGATACTGGCTGTTCTGTTCCGTGCCGTACAGATCATCTTCAATTTTCCCACTCAAATCATAGTAACCACGGTATTGTCGGTCTAAATACACGTCATGACGGAGCATATGCTCCTGTATCGCAGTGATATCCGCTTCTTTTCTTGCACTTTTGTACAGTTGTTGCAATGTACAAGAAGAATAGAGATACGGTGTGCTGTACAACATTTGATGTTGACTCATATATCTTCACCATCCATATAAATTTCTAGGCGCATTTAATAAATATGATGATGATTCATTTTTTCGAATTTGTACTAAAAAAAATACAAGAGGGCCATTTAATGGACTACTCTTGTACGTTAATTTAAAGGTATTTAAACAGCAAGGTCACTCAACTTTTTTTGCTAATATCTTTAAGTATTCATATCCTTCTCTTGTAATCAGTAGTTCTCTACCAATCATTTTCACGATACCCTTCAATAAAATATTTGAATGCCGTATCCATAAAAAAAATATATATTTAGGGTTTTTACCTAGCTTTATACTCGCCTCACGAGCCGTTAAGATCTCATTCCATATATATGACAAAAACGTTCCATCTCCCAGCGCTTTAATTTATTTATTTATTTATTTCATCATCAAAAACTATACAATATCATTTTTTTGAGGCGCTACAACTTTTTATCTTTCATTTTCTTTTTTACGTTGTTGCTGCTGTCTGGTTCTGTTGCAAAGTTTTTCGAGTGGAGCTAAACTGTAGGGAAAATGAGATGAGGAGAATGATACATGGGATATTTTAAAGGAAAACAATTCAAAAAAGATATTATTTTGGTAGCCGTTTTTCTTTAAGTTATCGCGATGTATCTGAGATCCTGAAAGAACGAGGAGTTTCTGTTCACCCTACAACCATTATGCGCTGGGTTCATGAATATGGAAATTTGATCTATCAAATTTGGAAAAAGAAAAACAAAGTTGCACACCATGCTTGGCATTTAGATGAGACTTATATCAAAGTGAAAGGAAAATGGTGTTATTTATATCGTGCCATTGATAGTGATGGTCATACATTAGACTTTCAACTTCGAAAAACTCGTAATCATCAGGCTGCGTATGCTTTTATGAAAAGATTGGTCAAGCATTTTGGAGAACCATCGGTTCTCACAACAGATAAAGCGCCTGCCTTGCTTTGT
>NZ_ALBR01000117.1:0-4495 GCF_002081505.1 Bacillus sp. CDB3
AAACTAGGCTTCTTTTTTCATTTATGGTCTCTTTGCACCAGAACCTCAATTTGTAATGTTTGAATCGGTGAAGATAGCGAAGACGCTAAAATCACGTTCAAGAACTGCATTAAAATTTGTTCGTTTCCTCTTGAGCCAAATAATTGCTTAAATGCAAAATCAACTCGTAAATTCACTAAAGGTTGATTCATGGTTAGAGTCACCTTTCTATTTCGTATTCTATATGTCTATTGTAGCGAAGGATAAAGAGAAGAAGCAACCCCTGATGACTTGTTGGGTGGATTTTATTTTGATTAATCAATTCAGTACGTGAAATTATAAAGCACTTCAGCATACTACTAGATAGACGGTTCCGTTGCAAAGTTAGAAAAAATATAAAGAGGGCTATAAATTTGGGATAGAATTTAAGCAATCGCTACTAATTTTTGTAGTTCTTTGTACGCAGAAAAGACGGAATCTGATTCAAGACTTCGTCTCTGTTTATATAGGGTCTGAATCGTTTCAATCCCTTTTATGGTACGAGAAGCGTGTCGGATACTTTGAAATCCAGACGATTTCGCAAATCGACGTTTGACATGTCGATGATCTTGTTCAATCAGATTATTGCGCTGTTTGATGGTACATTGTTTTGTATGTGTATAAAAATCGTCTCTCTGTAATTTTTTGAACGCACAAAGCAAGCGCTTTATCTGTTGTGAGAACCGATGGTTCTCCAAAATGCTTGACCAATCTTTTCATAAAAGCATACGCAGCCTGATGATCACGAGTTTTTCGAAGTTGAAAGTCCAATGTATGACCATCACTATCAATGGCACGATATAAATAACACCATTTTCCTTTCACTTTGATATAAGTCTCATCTAAATGCCAAGCATGGTGTGCAACTTTGTTTTTCTTTTTCCAAATTTGATAGATCAAATTTCCATATTCATGAACCCAGCGCATAATGGTTGTAGGGTGAACAGAAACTCCTCGTTCTTTCAGGATCTCAGATACATCGCGATAACTTAAAGAAAAACGGCTACCAAAATAATATCTTTTTTGAATTGTTTTCCTTTAAAATATCCCATGTATCATTCTCCTCATCTCATTTTCCCTACAGTTTAGCTCCACTCGAAAAACTTTGCAACAAAACCAATTTATGCTTTAATAAAAATTTTTTTTTGGCTTTTAGCCTAATTTTATTTGCAATATACCTCAAATGAATATTAACTATATATTGAATGTATATTACGTTACATTGGTAAAGCTCGATAATATGTCGGAAAGAATAAATGATCGATTGGGACTCCCAGAGAATCTGCTACAAACTTTGCTTTTTGAGCGTGGAGACTCCTTCTTCCCGTTTCAACGTCATATAAAGTGCTTCTTGGAATTTTTGAAGTATCCGAAAGATCTTTAATAGTAAAACTTTGTGATTCTCTACAATGGCGTAATTGAGTTTTACATTCTTGTAATGATACCAAATATTTCACCTCCCTATCTTAATTACATTTTATTAGGCTTCGAGCCTAAAGTCAACACTTAAAGTTCATATTTTTAACACTTTTGGTGTGATTTTATAAAACCTTATTTTACCATGTTAAAATCGCGAAATTGGAGTGATAATTAAAATGACAATCGATGAAAACGTAGTAGGGAAAAACATAAAAAAATTAAGAGCTATAAAAGGGGTAAGCCGAAAAGAAATGGCTGAAGATTTAAATACTACATATAGAACTGTATCTAGCTGGGAAACTGGAGAAAAAACACCTCGCTTAAATAAATTAGAGGAAATTGCTAATTATTTAAATGTCAGTGCCCCTTCTTTATTAAAAAATGAAATTCCGGATGAAGACCTCCTAAAAAGTATTAACGGTGAAGATCCAGTTGAACGTTTAGCTAGACTACTCTATGAACGATACATGAGTGTACCAGATAAACATAAACCTCGTATTGAAGAAGAATTATTAAAATATGCTAGCCAATTAAAAAAGCAAGTTGAACAAGAAGAATAGGAGAACCTCATTCCAGAGCCTCTCCTATTCCTCTTGTTCGTAACTCGCACATAACTCCATAATTTCACTAAAAGTTTGTAAATCAATCGTTTTCACAATCTCTACTAATTCATTTACACTTAATCCCATTCTCCCCATTGTTGCCCCTCCATTTTTTATTTTTATATTGTGAAAAGTGACACAAAAGTTTCATAATTCCCCATGTAGGGATTTATAAAACAGTTTATAAAATCACAAAAGACACCGTTCAAAACGATGTCTTTTGTAAAAATATAAAGTTCAATAAAACAGAAAAATTATCCACCACCTCCAGGATCAGCCATCATTCTATACTGTATATACTGTTTCCCAGAATCTATAGCTTGTTGGGAGTACTGTTTTGTTTCCATTTTATCGAGTGAACCTAATGAACTATTCACTATGGATAATAATAGTATAGTGGCTACTATTAATACATATAACTTTTTCACCATTTTCTCACCATCCCTTGACAACTATATTACTTTTTCTATATATTCACTATATATCAATTCAGCAAATTTCACGTACAAAAAATCATTATTTGCTTTAAACATATCAATAGCTTGCTTAAGTGAACTTACCCACCACTTAACGTCCTAACGGACTGTTTGAAGTGGGGGCTTCCTGGGAACTAGATACTCTTATTAGCTATCTATATTTACCAAGCTATAAGGGCAGTCCCTGCCCCTATAGAAAATACCAATTACATGGCAAGTTTCAGCAAGTTGATACTTGCATTCACATCTCTATCGTGATGTATATCACAGGATGGACAATCCCACTCGCGAAGGTTGAGATTTTTCACATCTTTGTTTTTGTAACCGCAACAAGAACATAATTGACTACTTGCATAATTCTTAGGTGCGATTATCAAATCACGACCTTTCCATATTGCTTTATAGTCAAGGTATTCTCTGAATTTAGCCCAAGATACTTCACTAATTGCTTTTGCTAACTTGTGATTTTTTTGCATATTCTTCACTTTCAAGTCTTCAATCACAATTACTTGGTTTTCGTTTGTGATTTCGTTAGTTACCTTGTGAAGAAAATCGTTGCGTTGATTAGCAATCTTTTCATGAAGTCTTGCGACTTGTAACCTAGCTTTGTTTCGATTAGATGAACCTTTCTTTTTGCGTGACAAAGAACGTTGTAGAAATGCTAATCTTTTTTCAGCTTTTCTCAACCATTTAGGATTTCCGTATTTTGTACCATTAGATAATATTGCAAAGTCTTTCAAGCCAACATCAATCCCTACTTTTGTATCAATTTTAGGGAATAATTGTTCATTTTCTTCTACCAATATTGATACAAAATATTTGCCAGTAGGTGTTTGAGAAATTGTAGCAGACTTAATCATTCCTAAGAATTGTCGATGTTGCTTGATTCGTACTAATGTCTTTAACTTAGGCAACTTGATATAACCATTCTCAATGCAGACTGTTCCTTTTTGATTGTTCGTTGTGTAGCTTCGATGATTATCTTTCTTACTTTTGAACCTTGGAAATCCAACGGATTTATCACGAAAAAAATTAGCATAGGCTTTATTTAGATTTAGTTGGGCATTGGCTAACGCCAAACTATCAACTTCCTTTAGAAACGGAAAATCACCTTTATACTGTGCAGGTGTAGGATATTTGATAGATTTATCCATGTTTTTTTGGGATTCTTCATAAGAATCGATTCTATCCGCAAGCATTTTATTGTATACGAAACGAACGCAACCAAATGTTTTTGCGAAAAATAATCGTTGTTCATTATTCGGATAGATACGATACTTATACGCTTTCAACATAACCTCCACCTCACTTTTCATCTTGATTTTCAATATACTTTTGGACTACATCTAATGTTGCACCACCAGTAGTTATTAAGCAAAAACTTCTTGACCAAAACATTTCTTTCCATAGCTTCTGTTTTACTTTTGGAAAGTCTTTTTTAATCAGTCGAGAACTTGCACTCTTATATGCATTAATGAATTTTGTCATTTCTGTATTAGGATGTGCCTTGAACAAAATGTGAACATGGTCTACATCATGATTCCATTCTATTAACGTGATGTTATAGCTTTCAGACAATCGTACAAACATGTCTTTTGCATAGTCTGACATTGCATCATCAAATACATTTCTTCTGTATTTCACAACTAGTACAAGATGATAATGCAATAAGAATACTGAATGATTATTACTATCTAATTTCATTGATATACCAACCTTTTGTCTTTATAAGACTGATTATATCATAGACAAAATAAAAAGCAAAATCCTTTTGGCTTCGCCAAACCAAAATTCATCTCCTACCTAAAATTGGGCTACGCCCTGCAAAATTTTTGAGGAAGGAGAATTCTTTCGGGTAGTACGTTAAATGTATATCTTTTTTAGCCATTCCCAAATAATACGTTTGAAGTGGTGTTAACATTTTCTTTTTTAATCTAATCTCTTCAAGTATATTTACCGCTTGTTGATATTTTCCTTTTT
>NZ_ALBR01000118.1:0-29319 GCF_002081505.1 Bacillus sp. CDB3
ATTTTTGTAAACAGCAAAAAATCCAACAAAGTATGTCCCGAAAAGGAAACTGTTGGGATAATGCAGTAATAGAATCTTTCTTTAGTATCTTTAAGCGAGAATACTTACATGGAGAAAAGCTCATTTCCCTGTCCCAAGTGAATCAGTTAGTAGCTGAATTTATTTATATGTACTATCATTCTGTTCGTCCTCATTCAACATTAAACGGAATGACTCCTTATCAATATTCAAAATCAATTGCGTAATCTAATTTGTGTTCCAGTTTTTCTTGACCAGGTCAGATTCTATTAATTTTTTCTTTTGTTTTTTGCTTAAGCTATCACTATTAAACTTGGTTTTTAAATCCAATAATCGGTCATATTCTGTATGAATTAATTTTATGATTTTCTTCTGATTCATTCTAAGAAAATCTATATCATTATCTGTATAAATTCCGTCTGTATGGATCCTTCTAATTAAGCTATTTATGTTCTTACCAATGTAATTTATTTCTTTTGTTAAGTCCCTATAAACCTTCATATCTACTTCAAGTTTGAAATGTGATTTTGCACTATCAACTATGAATGCAGATACCGTTTTATAGCCAAATTCTTCTGCTTTATTTTTTATATAATCTTTCTCTTCTTCTAATAAACGAACGTTTAACTTTGTTTTAATTCTCCCCATCATTTAACAACAACTTTCTTTATAAATTTCGAGCGCAGCGACAACAAATATACCGCTTATTTTTGTAAAGGTTGTAGGAAACTCCTACCAAGTCAAAAACAACGTTTTTGGAGTGTGTGGTCACACACCCGTAGCTTGCCCCTTTGCTAAAACCATAATATTTCTTTCTGAAAATTATATCATCTCTAACCAAAATATGGTGTAATTTAGTTAAATAATTTATAAAGGGGAGGGCTGAAAATGGTTTCTGTAGATGAGCATACACAGGTCGCAATGGAAGTCGTAGCACAGTCTTTGAAAATATCAGAACAAACTTTATTACAGCTTTTAGAAGCATTATCGAAGTTACTGGAAGGTAAAGAACAACAACCAAAAGATTTTATATTTGATGATAAAACTAAAGCTGGTAAACAGAAAATTAGTGATCTTATTAATAAGCATGAAAAAACTGGTGGTGTAGTTGCTTTAGATGAAATTTTAACAAAACAACAGTTAAATGATTATCAAAAAGAGTTAAAAAAATTAGGCGTGGATTTTTCTGTTGTGAGAAATGATAAAGAGGATTATTCTTTCTTCTTTTCCGCAGCACAGGCTAACATGATTGAAAAAGCATTAAAAAATATCGTTGAAGGAAAAAATGCAGTATTAGAAAAAAAAGAAGTGAAAACAGCAGAAAAGAAAAAACCAAAAGAAAATAATATTAATTATGATCGTTTGTCAAAACAAGAAAAACTTCTTTATACAAAGTTGGAAGAACTCGATGAAATCAAAAGAGATTTATACTCACAAAAAGTTAATCGTGTCGGAAAACTATTTGAAAACTATTTGAAAACCGTTATAAACAAGATGTAGAAAAAGAGCCTAAGTTAACGGAAAAAGATACTAATAAAGAAAAAACGGAAGTTGAAACAAATGCTAAAGATGATAAAGATCAAATTAAAAATATGCTAAATTCATTAGATAATAATGAGCAGGAACTAATGATTCAATATACAAAGGTTATGTCTGAAGGATTAAATAATCAAATTGCAGGTAAAAGCACGGATAAAGAGTCAAATAAATTTAAATATATGGTAAACAATCCCACTACTGAATAAATCGAAAAAGTGACTGCTGTTGTTAACCACAATGTTACTACGGCTTCGTATTCAACTGAGAAAGAAGCCAGAAAAATTCACGTTGGTAATTTTCAGAGTATTCTTACAAACACGGAGAAAAAAATTGCAAAAGAAAAGGAAACAGATACCCCTAAACAAAAGAAAGTTGAATTTTCAATGGATGGCGTTAAGGATCTTGATGTCAAAATCAAGAAAGAAGAAAAAGAAGTATCAAAAGATAAGAATATGAACAAGAAACAATCAATTAGTCGATAGATATTTTTTATCTATCGTTTTTTTTAATACCCTAAAGAGAGGAATGAATATTATGGATAAAGAAAGAGAAGAAATTTCACATAATATATTATGTGGATTTAAAAAAAGTTTCCTTGAAAATTTCAAAGAAAAAGATGATGGAAACATAGAATTTCCCTAATTTAATTTGGAAGATAAAGAAAGAATATCTCCTACTCAATCAATCACATATACCTCCTTTAAAGATTTATTTGAAGAACAATATAAAGAGTCATTTTTGACAAATATTGAATCATTAGATTTGAAAGAAATAGATAACAAATTAGGAGCTGGTACATTAGATACTATACTTGCTAGAGATCCAATCATTCGTATTCGTTATGAAGAAATAACAAGAGAACGGGATTTTGATAATGATGGAACACCTGACCGTATAGATATAGACGACACAAAAAATTCTGTTCAAACTGTTGGCGATTTAGACAAAGTAAAAAACTCAACCAATAAAGAAACAGAAGAGGATAATGATGAAAAGAAAGAGAAGAAAATAAAAAGAAAAAGTCATGATATGGAGTTATAAAGGAGCAAATATCTATGGGTATTCTAAAGTTTATTATTAGGGCCATTTTAAAGCTATTGATATTTACAATTTCATTCGCAGTCATTAAGTTTGTAGTTTTTTTTGCTTTAGTTATTTTTACACTCGGTGCTTTTGGATCAAGGACTTCAAGATATTGAAAAGATACTCTTGAATCAATTTAAATTAAACTATGTTTTTAAAAAACTATACTCCCCCTATTGTTACGAAGGTGGTGTTTTTATTTTCATAGCATCATTTGATATGCATCTTTTTAAAAGCCCCTGTCTCCATCCTGTGGGGGTTTAAATGGATTTCTAATTTTAGAATATAGGGAATTAAAGAAGAAAAAGATTATAGACTAGAGAGGTCAAATGAGAATCAGGACATGTCAGATAAATCGGGATATGGGACATATTCTGATTTATCCTGGGCTTCAGGCAATCAGCCCGAGCAAAAAAAGACTCCATTTTAATCTTTTTCAAAATGGAGTCTTTTTTTTGCTTAAACTAGGGATGAAGTGAGTTTTTTATTTAAATTTGCAAATTAGCCCCAAAGCTTACTCTCATCAACCTCTTCTATATATTTTTCATCTTTTTGTTCAATTGAACCAGATTCTTTTTGTACTTTTGATACTTTCACTTCATTCTTCACTTTCTCACTGGACTTTACAGTTCCTTCTGGAGCAGTTTCAGTTTCAATAACATTTGGTACATTATTATTTAGCTTAATACTGTTTACATTTGCCTTTTCTAATAAAACAGAAATGTCTTGATAAAACTCTTCTTTCATGAAGAGATCTCTTTGCATTTGTTTAGATACTTCATAGTCTGTTACATCATTTATTCCATATTGATCCACAAAATGTAAAACTAATGTGATTAACGATTCTGATATGTTAGATTGTGTATCTAGCCAATCGTGGAATTTTGAATTTTTTTCTTTTTTAAAATTCCAGTTATATTGTTCTCTCTGTTTTTGTTTACTCATTTCTTAGTCACCTTAGAAACTAATTTATCGCTTAAAATTTCCATTCCTCTAACATTCATTTCTGTTGCATATTTTTTAGGAATCCAGAGTAATTGAATATCATTTACTTTACAAAATTCTAATGCTTTTTTATATAAATCATCTTTCAATGCAATACTTCCGCCCCCATAAACTGCTAGGACTTCGGCTTTGCTAGATGTTTTATAAATATATGATTTTTCGATGTCACTATAAATTCCTTGAGCTTGCATATATCGAGTTTCTTCTAAAAATTCTACAGCCTTATCATGCTTTTTATCACCAGAGTCAGTGACTAATTCACTAAATTGCTGGCGATTAATATCTACACCGCCTTCATATTCTTCTTGTAGCAATTTAATTGCTCCTTCTATTGCATGACCAATTCCTCTTTTCTCGCCCCAACATGCGTCTGGAACAGGGTTTAAACCATCAGAATAAATGTACTCGGATGTACCATCTCCAATATCAGCATGTAAAACTTTCTTATCTTTAAAGTATTGGCCATTTGTATTTTCTAATTCATACAGTTCACTGAAATCTGTGAACATATCAGAATTCCCTTCGAAAATCGCATATAAGGCCGGAACACCCTCACGAGTTACCCTTACAATTTCAAATGCAATTTGCACTGTTACTTTTTCTTCTCCTACATATACGATTACAACGTGCTCATTATCCTTAAATCGACTTTCAAGAAAACGAGCTTTAGATGGTTCATACTCGGAAGCAGGAATTGCTAAGATAAGTGATGCAGGTATTTCAATGTTTTTCGGTAGTTCTCCTACTTCGTTATAAATTGTTTGAACCGCTTTACTTGCCATAACAGATAAGACATTAACTACAGGTAGATCTCGCTTATGTTTATCTCCTAACTCAATATCAAGAGCATCCGGTTTACCATTTGAATGTGCAGCACGGTATCCTACATAGAATTTTCCATCACGCTCAATCGCATCACTTGTCACATGAACACAAATTTCATCCATTAAGTTTGTTACACTATGTTGCAAACTTCCTTCTTTATTTTTCACACGACCAAATATACGCTTATTCACATTTTGTTGTTTAACTAACTCACCATTAATCATCATTTTTAATTCACTATTTCCAATATCAGCGACTGTTCTCATTATCATATTCAATGACCACCTTTTTTATATAATTTTTATTCCTTTTTTATATATCGATTACATTATAAACCCTTTCAGTTGAAATTTCAATACAAATCATTCATTTTTTATATATATATTATATATTTTTCATATCATTTTAATGCACGATTTTAAACTTTCACTAAAAACACATTTAAAATACTTTTCAGGTATATATATAATGCATACAATCTATAAAAAAAATACAAGAAATATATTCCGGAGCGTTTTCGGACCCAGGATAATCGTCCGACTCTATAAGTCGTACATTAAATGCATTCTTTTTGTATGAAATTTATACAACCTAAATATCAATATAAAATTGTAAGTTATTTAAATACGAGTGCAAATCGAAAATAGAAAATAAAAATTGGAGAAAGAGAGGGGAAAAGAATTTATTATACACACTTCAAAAATAAAGAGTCCTAAATACATATAGTTATCTAGGACTCTTTATTTAAAAGCTCTGATTTCCACAGTTGAACAGTAGAGGACTTACTTCCAGAATTGCCACCACTTCTTTTTTTCTTTTGTTTTGATTCTAATACTTCCCGTAATGTTTGCAGCAACAATTCATCTCGTTTTTTTATACTTTCATCGACATATTTCCGTAATTCCTCCATTTCTTGCCTGATCCTTGCTATCTCATTTGCTGCTTCAATTGGCGAAGAGGTGTCCTGAGCTTGTTTACATTGTTCGTTTTGTTTGTCCACGTTGTCCTTGGTGTCCTCAATGTTTACAACGTTTAAAACACATTCACGAATTGTTCCAAAACCTTGTTCATGTAGCTTCAGCATTTCTTTAAATAGTTCTACATCACGGATTGAATACACTATACGGCCATTCTTTTTTTCAAACGGATGCCCTAGACGTCTGAAATGCCCTGTATACGTCCGTAATGTACTAGGAGGTATGTTTAGTATGTTTGCAACGTCCGAACTGTTTAATGGGCGTTGTGGACGCTTTAATGATATGACTTGACTCATACAATCAACTCCTTCTTTGAGATTTATAGATTACGTGATTTGCTGTAGCAATTCTAGGAAATTTATAAAATCCCTTGTGCTTCCCTAAAACAAGTCAAGATGCCTTAAAGATTGCGAATGAATTTACAAGGCCCTACAAAGCTCTACAAGTTTCTTTAAATGAGTAGCATCATTTTTATAAAATTCTCTTTCATTTACTCTTACTTTTTCAAGTATTAATACATTTTAAGTATAAGCTCAATTTCTATATAAAAAGAATTCAATTAAAAATATAAATACTCAAATACTATATAGATAAAAATACAACTTAGAAATCCCTTGTGGCTCTAGGGGTACAGGAGTTGTCTGAAAACTTGAATCGGAATAATAACTTTTCCATAATTACAGCTACATATTATTCAGTTTTAAACAAGTTTTAAAATAAATTACTAAGGTTTACACAATGTAGTTATTAAATTACTAACAATCCCACAAGTATTCTGACGTAACATAGTATATAAAAACATAAAAAAACTGTAGGGAGAGGGAAAATCGAACCTACTGTTTTGAGATTTATAAAGTAATAGAAGGACTATCTATTTAATTTCAACATGACAAATAGCCCTGTCCTTAGTGATTTTTTTGAACAAGGCTCATAATATATTCATTTTTAAAATTTAAGTAAGTCGGAACGTGTTAGGTACATCTATATCATTAGAAGTAAGATCCATAACTAATTTATGACGAGTGTCATCATCTAAATAATTATCACTCCATGAAACGAGTGATTCACGAAGTTTTGCTCGTATAAATCCACCAATTGTTTTTATTTTTTCACCGATTGCTAAGAAGCTTTCACATTGATCCATTGCATAACTCATTGCGTAAGTCATAAAACTATCGCGAAGCTGTTTATTCTTAATAAAAGAAGCAATTAATGATATTTCGCCTTTGTATGCAACAGTGATGTCTTTGCGTTCGTTATTTGTTAAAGCAATACCGACTGATTCAAGGCGAGCCATTGCTTCTTTACGCATTTTAGCTTCAGTTTGCCTAATTTCAGCTCGGTCATTTTCAATCACACATGCAGGATGCATGCTAACTGTAAATTGAGTGATAACGATTTGTTGGATCTTTTCACGTATGCGAGCTATTCGTCCTTTACGTGGGTTTCGAACCTTTTGTATGGCAGCATCAAACTTGAAAACTGGTGAGATAATTTTTAAGTAATTACGAACTTTTTTTGCATTTCGCCCTAAACGCTTCTTTAAGCTGTCCATGTTACGAACAAAAGAATAATCTTCAACGGAATTTTTACTATATTTAAATTGATGAGTAAAGTGGGTACATAATCCTAAAAATTCAATAATACCTTTGCTGTCACGATGGGAAACTAACTCTTTTAAAATAGAAGTCTCTAACAATAAGTTAGGGATTCGAAAATATGAAAGTTTTCCATCATTATCTTTTGTTTCCTTTGCTGTACGATTTAATCTGGCATAGTTGCAAATTTCATACACTGGAATTTTTCCGTTAATAAAAATTTCTCTAACAAGTCCAGAATGAAGTAAAGCTTGGAAACCTGTATGAATAGTTGTATAGGGAATATCAGATTCGTTCGCGATAGTAGATAGTTTGAAATCGCGAGGAAGTCGCCCTAAATCATTTACCTTATAGTGAAGTAAAATGTAAGTGGCTAATGCGGATGAAGGCAAAGCATATTCTCCAAGTTCGTTATTTTTGATTAAATATATACGAATCTCATCAAAAAACTTTGGCCCATGCATGAGGTATTTTGATGTTTTATTTTTTTTGCTAAATTTCATGTTTGTTTTGAAAGTTTTTGTGTCCAAATGAATATCGCTAGTTAGATCACTAGCGGTTAGGTTTTCAAAACTTGTTAACATAGAAAAAACCTCCTATTTTTCCCACCGCAAATAAAAAGGAAAAACAGAGGTTTTATATTCACATTGTATATGCATTATGATATAATTTTAATATCAAGTATGATACTAAAGAAAAACACATATATTTATAGTGTGAATTAAAACCTTATCTTAGGAGTTTTTAATTGGTTCCGGTCGCCAAACTAGAAGCCAATTAAAAACTGGGCGGTGGGTTTTTTTTTTTTTTTTTAGCTGGTAAATATTTCTAAAAACTGCGTATCTTGAATAAGTTATTTTTATTTTACAATTCTATCTAAATAATATCAACACCATAAGTTCATATTTCAAGATTAGGCACAAAAATAAGAGAATTTCTCCCCTTTTTTTACACTAAATATACAGTAAATTCAGAAATCTATCGAGAAAATACTTGTTTCTGGGTGTCGTGGTATAATTTTCTTACTTGTATGCATGTTTCTGGATATTCGATAAAAAAGATTAGGTGAAAATACATGAAGAAATTAGCTAAAGAAATTGATAATTATTTATCTTCTAAAAATAAGACGTACACGGATTTTGCAAAAGAAATTGGAGTTGCTAAATCTACAATTTCTAATTGGATAAATAAAGATAAGGAAATATCTGTATATACATTTTCGAAAATTGCTAATGTCATTTTTGAAAATGACAAAGACAAACAAGAGCAAAAGATAATTGAGTATATAAGTACTTTAGACGATAGATTAAATATAAATGCGAGGGTCGCATTTGCGCTTGCTCATTTGAATGACCACTTGATATTAATGGAATATCTTCATGAAATATGTAAAAACAGCATGGATTTAGAAATGAGACGGTTTGCAGATGTTTTTAATTTATATATTGATCGTTTAAAGGGGAAAAATGTCAGAGAAGTGTACTTAAATATCCAAAAAATGAGAAATTCTAATGCGGATATAGAAATCTTTAGTGATATACTGAGTATGTTAATTCTTTGTGATTTAGGGGATTTTGGATTAATGGAAGGTTATAAGGAAAGAATCGAGAATAATATTGCAGATGATAAATTAGTAACCAATACTTACTTAAAGAGTTTATACGGATTTTGGGTAAAAGAACTTTGGAGCTATTCAATATTAAGGGGGAATAATTCTCTAGAATTTGTAAGAGAAAATGGAGAATTAAGAACATATAAGGATATAAATTTCTTCCCTGTTATGGAAGCTTTGTTGAATATTAGGAGTGGAGAAAACCTTATGTTTTCTGATTATAAAAAATCTGGTTCCGTTGCAAAGTTAGAAAAAATATAAAGAGGGCTATAAATTTGGGATAGAATTTAAGCAATCGCTACTAATTTTTGTAGTTCTTTGTACGCAGAAAAGACGGAATCTGATTCAAGACTTCGTCTCTGTTTATATAGGGCCTGAATCGTTTCAATCCCTTTTATGGTACGAGAAGCGTGTCGGATACTTTGAAATCCAGACGATTTCGCAAATCGACGTTTGACATGTCGATGATCTTGTTCAATCAGATTATTGCGATGTTTGATGGTACATTGTTTTGTATGTGTATAAAAATCTATTGGTATTCTTAATTCAGGGTATTCGATTGAAGTTAATGATGAAGTAAGAAAAATCGGAGGAAGTATCTGTAACGAATGTGGGAAAGCTGATGGGAAATTCCATGTACATCACATGAGGATGATAAAGCGAGGGAAAAGAAAAGATATTCAGGCGAGACAACAAGCAAGTAAAGATATTCCCAAAATATATTTGTGTGGAACATGTCATAAAAATGCCCATTCAAAAGCAGGGACCATAAGAGGATAGAAGTGATTAATCGTGAGCCGTGTGCAGGGAAACTTGCTCGCACGGTTCTAACGGGGGCTAGAGGAAGACACAGTTCGGCTGTGCGTCCTCTTTCTACCCAATTATGTAGCAAGTTGGACACAAGGAAAGGAACTAAGGAAGAAGGCAAAATTAGTTAAAGAAGTGCATGAAACAGCAGCGGAATTTTTAGAGAAAATAGAAATCGTGTTGCAACAGGAGAAAGAAAAGAAAGCAGAAAAAGAAGTGGATGTTACGGAAAGAACGCAAAATATTACTCATACAGCTGATCATGTGTCGAATGCAGTGGAACAGGAATTAAGCGAAAAGTACGAAGCGTTTAAACGAGCGCAAGGACAAGAAACTGTTCGAGATATTGATAGCATTTTTGACCGTGTACTGATGGAAGAACGGTATTTTTCAAGCAAACAAGTGGCAATCGAACATGGACTTGTCACGCAAGAGTCTGTTCAACAATTAGAAAGTAATGTGCAGGAAAAACTGGGGGACAATGGCGTCACTATCACGAAACAAACACGATCACACATAGTCGAACAAGAAAAATGATATGATCCTTTCCGCAAATTTGCTCCGTATCAACAGGTGACAAAGAAAGAATCAGCTCTAGAAAAAGGGAAGGAACACACGAGATAAAAAAAGACTATCGTCGTCTCGCGAACTCTGTCTCGAAACTAAAGATATCTAATTTAATTCTTTTTAGATTCAAATGGTACAAAAAAAGAATGGATGATTTCTAGAGACGCTGTATTTATAGGGTTTGGAAAAAAACATTTCCTTGCCTTTTGGGATAGAGATTAGTTCGTCGTGTGGGGACGATTCCCCAGGTTTGAAACGTCTGGTGACGAAGGCTGAAAAGCTAAATATCAGGACGAAAGGCCAGCGATTTGGCTCGTATACTGGAAAGAACAAGCTGCTAGAGAAAAAACACTTGCTTTTTGGTATGTCGGCTTGGTGACGCCATTTCACGAGCCAAAAAAAGTTGGGAAAGGATTGGGATTGCTATTGAAACGAAGTGAAGTAACCAATCACAAAAGGTGGAGATTTTCTGAAATGAAGTGGAAGAAAATACGACCTGTTCCTTGCGGAACTTTTAGCTTTTTAGAATTCTAATGTCTATAGTCCGTTCTGTCCACTTAGGGAAGTAACTGTAAAGGAAACAACAGATTGTATATTGCAACATACAATTTCAGCCATTCGTTTATAAAAGAAAACAGTAGCATGAATTCATTAGAATTCATGCTACTGTTCAATAAATATTATTTAGCTTTTACAGCTTCTTTTAATACTTTCCCCGCTTTAAAGGTAGGTACCTTACTCGCAGGAATCGTCATGGATTCCCCTGTCTGTGGATTTCGTCCTTCACGGGCAGCACGTTCTCGGACTTCGAATGAACCGAAGCCAATTAATTGTACATTTTCCCCATTTTGTAGTGCATTTTGAATGGATTGAAAAACAGCATCTACAGCGATACTTGCTTTTTGTTTCGTTAATCCGGATTCCATTGCAACTTTTTGGACTAATTCTGTTTTGTTCATAATAAGACACCTCATTGTCATAGATATACCGTTTTAGTATAAAGGAATGAGAGATACAGCGCAAGACAGCGTGTGTGACTATGAAGCCGCAAAAAATTGGGAATGAAGATATGAAAAAAGTGGATTTTGAGAAAGACACAAAAAACGGCTACTCATATTCATCTGTAAGGCAACGAAGAGAGATTCGGAATGGTTTTGTATACAGAGGGAACCAAACTTGTTATAAAAAACAAATAGGCTGTTAAAAGAAATCAAGGGAATTTGTGAGATGAAAACGGTAGAAAAAACCCTGTAAGAAGTCGATTTATTAGTATGCTGAAGTATTGTATAATTTCACGTACTGCATTGTTTACCCAAAATAAAATCCACCCAACAAGTCATCAGGGGTTGCTTCTTCTCTTTATCCCTCGCTACAATAGACATATAGAATACGAAATAGAAAGGTGACTCTAACCATGAATCAACCTTTAGTGAATTTACGAGTCGATTTTGCATTTAAGCAATTATTTGGTGTACAAGGACAAGAAGAGTTATTAATTTCTTTTTTAAATGCAATCTTGCAGGAGTCTTTATCTACACCAATTGCATCGCTGAAAATTGAAGATCCGCATTTGCATAAAGAATATGAGGAAGATAAATTATCCATACTAGATATACTGGCAACACTGCATGATGGAACAAAAGTCAACATCGAAATCCAACTAAGAAATACACAAGAGATTATAAAACGTTCCCTTTATTATTGGAGTAAACTCTACACGTCTCAGCTTGAAAAAGGAATGTCATATCGCTCGCTCCGAAAAACGATTGCCATTAACTTATTAGATTTTCATCTCTTTCCTGATTATGAAGATATGCATACAATTGGACAGTTTTGGAGTAAACAGCAGAAACAAGTCTTGCTAGATGATTTGGAAATTCATTTTATCGAGATTCCAAAATTGCTTCAGCAATGGAGAGAAGAAAAAATTAATCCGTGGGAAAATGAATTTGCTCGTTGGTTACTCTTGTTACCAGCACATGAAGATGAACATTTGACCCACACATTGGAGGATATCGCCATGAAACAAGACCCCATGTTACAAAAAGCGATCCACAAATGGGAGAATATGAGTCAGAGTAGCTCCTTCCGATTAGCATATGAAGCACGGGAAAAAGTCTTATTTGATGAACAGGCGAAATTGGCACATGCACGTGAAGTGGGTATAGAAGAAGGCATGGAAAAAGGACGAAAAGTTGGGAAAGAAGAAGGGCTTCAAGAGGGTATGGAAAAAGGAAAATTAGTAGAAAGAGAACAATTAATCCGTGGAATGCATAAAAATGGAATGGATATTGAAGATATTGCAAAGTTTACGAAAATGGATATGTCGGAAATACGCCATATTTTGAGACAATAAAAGGAAGCCCTCTCTTTTAAGAGAGGGCTTCCTTTTATTGTCTGTCTTTTCTAGAAAATTTTCAGTGTATGTAGGATCAAAAAACGTATTGAACATGTAGTAGGTAGCGATTTTAGCAGTATCAGCGTGGTTGTATGAAAAGTGTCTATAACAATGGACTTTTTTGAAATGGTCGATTTTGTGTTTACATGGTATAGTAAAATCTCTCGAAAAGAACAATTTTTTGAAAAAGACTAGGAATTTGTAAAAGAGGAGTGACGCATTTAGTTGGCTGTAGATATTAAAAAATGTACTTGCAAAAACTTACGAAGACTTCAAAGGATTATGTATGAAACATTTTATGAGACATTTAAGCATCAAAACTCATTGACACAGATGAATGCTCATTTGGATAAAACATGTAACTTACAACAATTAGGTAAAGAAGTATCGAATGATACTTCGCCATTCTTTTTTGTTACGTATAAACAAGAAATCGTTGGATATGTAAAGGTAAATACACGTGATACTCATTCTAAAGAAATGGATAATGAATCACTTGAAATCGGAAAATTATATATAAAGAAGAGATTTCAAAAGTATGATCTTGGTAGACATCTTCTAAATAAAGCGATAGAAATTACGATAGAACATAAGAAAAAGAAAGTCTGGATAGGCGTATGGGAACAGAACAAAAATGCAATTGCTTTTTATAAGAAAATGAACTTTGTTCAAACTGGATCCCGCTCTTTTCATATAGATGATGAAGAACACAAGACATTGATACTGACATTGTATAATGTGCGTGCTTCTTTTGTAGATCGTTTTCTGACAGCATAAGTTACAAGAGGAATATCGAGGTTTCATCGACATGTATTGGCAGAAACCCAAACAATATGAAGAAGCATATATGCTAGACAGTGTGATGGAACGGATTCAGTCACAGGGGATAGGGATATCGTATGTAAAGGTGAAAACGTACTTTACACGCAAAAAAGGAAAGTGGTATCGCAAATTAGAAAGTGAGCTAGAAAACAGAAGAAAAGAAGAAGAAAAAAAGATTCGTATCATGAATTCAGGAATCGGAACGCCGATTTGGTAAGAAAATTTGAGTGTATGAGGAATTTCTATTTGGTTCTTTTGCCGAATTAGAATCTTTCTTTTATCAGGAAGGAAGAAAGCGCATCACAAGAACGACCAATTGATCTAATTCTAGACTACAAGCAATGACAAGTGGGTGGGTGTACCCATGTACATCCCTTCAGTTTCTAATAGAAATATAATTTTGTTAATTATACTTGAAATTCTAATAAATGAAAATGATGATTAAATATGTAAAATAGCTCATTTGAAAAAGGAGGAAAATAGAAGGATGAAATCAACAGGTATAGTACGAAAAATAGATAATTTGGGTCAAGTTGTGATACAAAAGAAAACGAGGTATACGCTTGATATCCACGAAAAAGACGTTTTAGAAATATTTGTGGAAGGGGAAAGTATCATTCTATAGAAATATAAGGGATGTCCTATCACAGGGGAAAGATCCTTAAAGAATATCAAGCTCGCTGATGGAAAGCTGACGTTGAGTTCAGAAGGAGCGAAACAGCATCTAGAAGAATTAGAACAGTATCTCGTAACAGACAGGACATAAGGGGATTCTATTGATGGAAAGAAAAGTACAACCGTCCGAAAGGAAATAATTGGGAATATAGTATCGTTTCAGGACCGGTTATTACAAGATAAAAAGGATCAAACAGTTACTACGCACCTACTACCTTTAAATAAAAATCTTAGAATTATCATATAATTAATACTTATTATTTTTATGAATCTCTTTAAGGAGGTACTATTTTATGACATCAAGCGATTATGAACGTTTTTCAGAAGTATTAAAGGCACTGGCTCATCCTGTGCGTTTAGAAATTATTCATCAATTACTGAAGAAAGAGTCCTTAAATGTTTCTCAATTACAACAGCACCTTGATATACCACAATCCACCGTATCTCAGCAGCTAGGTAAGTTAAAACTACTTAAAGTTGTCACCTCTAGTCGAAAAGGATTGGAAGTATTTTACCGCGTGGAGGATAAACAAGCGAAGCAGGTAATGAAGATACTGGACTTGTAAGCGTATCTCTTCTATCCAGAAGATTGGCTATGATGGTGCTTCAGCAAAAAAAGAATGCTCCTTGAAACACCAAAAAGGGCATTCCTTTTTATATAGACGCTTCATTCGCCAGTATCCAACTTCATTTTAACTGAGGCTCTACCTTTTGCTGATAGAGGTCCTTTAAATCCATTTCTGAAAGGTTTCGTTTTTGTGCAGCCATTTGAATTGACGCAATTTCGTGATACATAGCTTCAGAAAGAACCCCTGTTTGTATGTTCTTGTTAATTTCCATGAAAAAACCCGCTAAAAGATTGTCTGGCAGTTGATCGTATAACGACAAAACGATTCCTCGCTTTACAAGCAATTTATCTATAAAGTCTTCTTGTGAAAAAATCTTGTCATACAAAGGTTTTTCTTCTTTTCCTGAGCATTTAGCACAAATATTACTGTAAGACTTCAAAAGTAACAAATTGTTCTAGATGTTCTAATGTATCCTGAAATTCATTTTTATGAAAAGATGCACAACGCCCCATTACCTGAACGACTTGCTGATTCACATATAAGGGCTCTAGATACGTAATCACGAATATATCAAGATTACTAACAGGAAAACAATAAAAAATAATTTTTTTACCCTCCCATGCTAATGGATAAATTGTTTTCAATTTTTGTCTTGTTTCTTCATCTCCAAGGTGTGGTGCTGTATCTAGGGTTTGTCCAATAAAATCTTCCCTTTGCTGATGAACAGATCGAAGCAATTCTTGATTTACATCTGTAAAAACAAATTGCTGTTCTACTTTTTGAAATACGAAGTACATGCTAGGATAGCGTTCTTCATATTCTTGAAATAACTTTTCTAAAAGTGAACGTAAATACCTTTTTAATTCCATGGAAGCATTCTCCTTTTTTTTATGAGGTTATTTGAATGTAAGATTATGAGGTTGTTTATATTTTACAACAAATGAATAAATATTCAAAATAATAAGAATTAATAAAATTTAAGTCCGTATATATAAAACAATCATGTTCGTAAAAGTACACAAAAAAGTAAGTTATCCGCGAAAAATATTTATGTCATTTGCTAGGACAAACTTGTTCTGTTTTTGCTCCTATAATCTGTTACAGTATTCTATATAATCTTGTGCTTGCTGGGACAAGAACATAGATTTGTATAGTGAAAATCAAGGAGATTTGATTCTATGCGTTTAGTGGCATCAGATAGTAAAACGACAGATCGTATCAATAAAAAGAATGTGGTTTTTTACGTTTGGAGAAGAATTAGATGTATCTGAAGGTCTTACACAGAGTGATGTACTGGAATTGGTTCTTAAAGTATATAATTATGCGGAATCTAGATAGGGTAAATATTAGGATAGAATATAGAGAATATCTTAAGAATGGAGGCAAATAGAGGGATGAAATCAACAGGTATTGTACGGAAACTGGATAATTTTGGTCGATTTGTGATACCAAGGGAAATGAGGCGTACGCTTGATATCCACGAAAAAGATGTTTTAGAAATATTTGTGGAAGGGGAGGGTATCATCCTGCAGAAATATAAGAGATATGGCGCGTGTCCTATCACTGGAGAAGTGTCTTCCCAGAATATGAAACTAGCAGAAGGGAAACTGACGTTAAGCCCAGAAGGAGCGAAACAGCTTTTGAAAGAATTAGAACAATATTTCGTAACAGACAGGACATAAGGGGATTCTATTGATGGAAAGAAAAGTACAAACGGTTCAAAAGTAAAGAACTAGGAATATGGTATCGTTTCGGGACCGGTTATTACAAGATAAAAAGGATCAAACAGTTACTACGTACCTACTACCTTTAAATAAAAATCTTAGAATTATCATATAATTAATACTTATTATTTTTATGAATCTCTTTAAAGAAAAACGCCAGTAGTAGCCGTCGGCTACTACTGGCATTTTTGAATTGTTTTCCTTTAAAATATTTCATGGATGATTCATCTTACTTCTTTTTTCCGGTCCACCATGAGAGGAACATATTTGCACTAGAGCCCATTATTGAATAATAACAATTGCTCCTTTTTGTACTCTTGAGTATAGCCATTCTACATCTTTATTCTTCATTCGAATACAGCCATCACTTATTTTTAAACCTATGGTTCCTTCTTGATTTGTTCCATGTATTCCATATGTGTTGCCCTTTGTTCCTTTAATATTGAGTCCAATCCATCGGCTACCTAAAGAGTTATTCGGGGCACCTCCTGCAATCTGTTTTTTATAATATGGACGATTTCTTTCTTTGTAAACAACTTGGAATGTGCCTGCTGGTGTTGGTTCGTTAATTTTTCCAGTTGTAACGGGAAATACTTGAAATCGAAAGATTGTATATAAAGAAGAGATTTCAAAGGTTTGATCTTGGTAGACATCTTCTAAATAAAGCTACAGAATTTTGTATACTGTAGATATCTTATAAAAAAGTGAGGGGAAATCATGAAAAATCATGATCGTGTAAATCGTAAACTTCTCCAAACAAACAAGAAATGGTCACATCTCAAACAGAATCATAAGGATTTGATTGCTGAATGGTTACAAGAGGAATATCGAAGTTTCATCGACATGTATTGGCGGAAACCCAAACAATATGAAGAAGAATATATACTAGAAAGTGTAATGGAACGGATTCAGACACAGGGAATAGAGGTACCGTATGTAGAAGTGAAAACGTACTTTACACGCAAAAAAGGAAAGTGGTATCGTAAATTAGAAAGTGAGTTAGAAAACAGAAGAAACGAAGAAGAGAAACAGATTCGTCTCATGCATGTAGGAATCGGAACGCCGATTTGGTAAGAGGAATTTGAGAGTATAAGGGGGATTCTATTGATGGAAAGAAAAGTACAAACCGTTCAAAAAGAAATAACGATGAATACAGTATCATTTCAGGACCGGTTACTACAAGAAGCGATGCAAAAGAAAAACTTTGCAACAGAACATATCCGAGTAAGTAGCAAAGGTCAAAATGAATGTAGAAAAAAGGTGATTCTTGTAATGGAATCACCTTTTTGTTGTGATAGGAATTAAAAGTAACTTGTACCGTTTATTCTACATATAAACCAATTGCTGCCACGATAGCTTCAGCAGCATACTCCCATTTTCCATCTACTAATGCTCCCAATTGTTGGCCAATTTGTGTTAAAAGATCTGATGTAATTGGAACAGCATAATACTTAGCAATAATAGCCCCTATCGGTGCAGTAATTTTTGTCCATCCACCACGATCAATTTTAATTTCTAAATTTTTGATTTCCCCATTTTCCTTTATAAATCGATAAAATACTTGATCATCTATACGATTGCTCAAATGATGAGAAATTTTTCCGTTTACTACAGTTTGATTTCCCATTTTAGAAATATAAGCTGGTTTTACATTAAATTCATGGTCAAATACTTTTAATTTTTTAATATCAGGTCCTAGCAAAGCAGCTTGAACAGCTTTATCTAAATTATTCATGGACACGGTGTCTAGATTTTGTGTTTGTTCAATAAAATTTTTTGAAAATACATGTGATGCTTGTACTTGTTGGGTAGTCATTTCTTTTTCAGCAGCAAATGCTAATGCAGATGTACCTGTACCTGTTACTAGCATCGTAGCTAAAGCTGTCGCACTTAATACTTTATAGCGCTTCATAATTGCTATTCCTCCCTTTGTTCATTTCTACTTGCGAAGTTTGTTATGTACATCATATCAAGAATTCATATGCATCTTTAAAAGGGTAAGATGCTATTGGAACTCTTAACATAGCATAAGGAGCACAAAATGATTATCTTCAAAATGTCCATTGATAGAGACAAGATTAAAAAAATCAACTGTCATTTGGTCCGATCCCTTTCATCGCCAAGATATTGTGCAGTATCTAATGGATTCTGTTGCGAAATTTCTTAACATTAAAAAATCTGTAACGGAATCATTGTAGCTGTTATTTTTTTAAAAGGTATTTTCTGTGAAAATAGCAATTATGATCTACAGGTTGTAATCGAAAACAAGTTTGTTAGACTCCTTAATTGCTTGAATTTTAATATATAGAGGGTGTTGCAAAACTTATAAATATCCAAAAATGAATGCATAAAAAAATCCGCTTTCCTGAAAGAATGATAGTAACCCAAACTATCTCCAGAGAGGACGAATTTACTAGTATGATAACCAAGTTTGATGAAAATCAATTCATTTTACAGGTTTTATTTGCATACGTAGACAGTTTAACTATTGGAGGCGTTCCGCCTGTGACGGGTCGCCCACCCATCTGTAGAAAAGCTTTACTGAAATGTTTTTTCTTGAAAACTGTATTCCAAATTGATTCTTTACGCAAATTAACTCGTTTTTTGCATCAATATCCTTCATTTCGTGTATCTTGTGGTCTTTCTTTTGTTCCTCATATATCTACTTTTTCACGTGTAGGTACTTGGTTTCGCAACGAAGGAATTCCATTGATTCATAAACAAACTCTTCAAGAAATGAATGTAGGGCTGATTCCGTGTGTTTTAATTGATAGTACAGCCTTACGGAGTAGTTTATACGATTCCCAAGCAAAATGGGGAAAATCTACTCGTTATGGTTGGTATAAGGGCTATAAAGCTCATGTCTGTGCTACACCAGAAGGTGTTGTATTGTCCTATACATTTACAACAGCAAACGTACATGATAGCAAGATGGCTCCTGTATTACTTCAAGATATACAAGATCGAAATGTCCTGTTTTCCGTGGCAGATGCGGCTTATGATAGTCAGCACATTTATGAAGTTGCACGAACACGTGACATCTTTGCCATAAATCCAATCAACCCTCGAAATGGTGAAAAAATTAAGAATACACATCGTCGTGTATTGTCTCATTTTATACAAACCATCTTTGGAAAACAGTTGATGAAAGAGCGTGGGAAAATTGAACAACAGTTTAGTACATTAAAAGATAAAGGGCTGGAACAGCCTCGTTGGTATGGTCAAAATCGCTATCTACTACATGTTCAGCTAGTTTTTCTGATTCATAACATTGCATGTTTATTTTAGTTTTGCAACACCCTCATATAGTTTTCAACATTATATACTTTTACTATAGACATTTTTAAGGTGTTTTCGATTGGATATGTGTTTTATGATGAAAATGTCAGAGGGTCTGTTGCAAAGTTTTTTAAATGAAGCTAAACTGTAGGGGAAATGAGATGAGGAGAATGATACATGAGATATTTTAAAGGAAAACAGTTTAAGAAAGACATTATTTTCCTACCCTCATCTTCTCACGCCTTATTCCTCCCATAAATCGTATAGAAAGAACACCGACAACTCCTCATTATTAATTGTTCAAGCTTAAGTAATTTCAAAATATATAATAAGAGTTGATTTTGGAATTAGTCCTTATTTACTTCGATTTTTTCGGCACCTTGCAGTTAGATGGTAAATCTATTGGTCGCGGTAAGACTTGTACAACAGAACCAAAAGGAGTGATTCCTATTATTTTGGTAAATAATCTAGTAATTTGATCAAATCTTTTACAAATTCAGGACTAGCAAATAGTAATAAAGCTGTTGCCTCTTTCAAATGATTTTTACGGATCGCATCTACTTTTTTAGAATATTCTTCTTCATTTCCTACCAATAAATCTACTATATTAATTTTTAATTTTTTACTTACTTTTCCCCATAAAAATTCAGATTCTTGAAAATGTTTATCTATGAATATTTTAACTTGATTGATAAAAGGATCGTTTTTTTGTTGTATGGCATTTCGTAACTGTTTAATGGACATATCCTCTGCTTTAATGGTTACATTATTTGTATTTTCAACAGCGTGCACACTTACTCCTAAAACACCAAGGCTGCTAAAGCTAATAGCACTGGCTAATGCAATAACTGTTCCTTTTTTCATGTTTAATTTACGATTAGATCGTTTCATATTTTTATCCTCCTCAAATATACGTCTAAAGGAGTTCTGTTGCAAAAACTATATAGTTTTTGCAACGGAACCTTACATACACAAGATTTGTTTTTTGTGTAAAATACTACTTTAACGTTCATGTTTCTTGTATAAATTGGGCTTATTTTTAAATTTTTGTATCACAACCAGAAATTTCGGTGCCCCAAGTCATTAAAAATATTTCTTTTCTAAGTAAACTCAATTATTAGAAAGAAGGAAACCTTTTTTACAAGTGTCTCTAATAATAGTGTTCAACACTTTTCAGTATCTAAATTATATACATCCCTATAATAATTTTGTATGCGATTGTTACTATAAATTTCCTTATAAACCTAGAATTTTTTTAATAAATTCTAAAATTGCTATTACAATATCCATTCAGATTACCTCCTTTATAATTTTTTAGTGCATACGGCTACATATCATTTTGCCGCACTCTATAAAGTATTCTAGCTGAATGAATTTCCAAATGTCACTCTATGAAGATGGATCCAATGGTTATGTGGCCTTAAGGAAAGAAAGTTTCCTTAAGGCAAATTTATAACACAATGAAAATTCGTTCAATATATTTCGTGTGTGAGGGACTTGAGAAAATTGTATTTGCATATCCGGCGTTTATTG
Source organism: Bacillus sp. CDB3 (assembly GCF_002081505.1). Lineage (NCBI taxonomy): Bacteria > Bacillati > Bacillota > Bacilli > Caryophanales > Bacillaceae > Bacillus > Bacillus sp. CDB3. Next base: position 21,032 of record NZ_ALBR01000118.1, read on the forward strand.
AATTCCTACTGCATCAAAAGACGCTTTTACTGCAGTTACTTCTGAAGAACTACCCCCATATAAGTCATTTGCTGCTTGGATTAAACGTACACGTGCCTGACTAAAATTTGTAGACTCTGTAAAATAGGCGATATTGGCACGATAGTAGATTGCACCCATCTTGTCCGTTCCAATCCCGTTTACTGTTACCCCATAATGAGTACCGCCATTTGCTAATAAATAAGCGGCTTTATTTATAATGCTACTATTTGTATGAACACCACCGTTATCATTTGCGCCTATATATCGTTTTGAGTAGTGATCTGGATCACCATATTTTGTAGGGTTACTCATTGATCGCATGGCCTGATTTCTAGATACAGAGATATCTTTCCCCGGCTCCCAATCTATATTTCTGTTTTGATATTGTTTGATTAATACGCCAAATATATCAGAGATAGCTTCATTTAATGCCCCAGACTCTTTACGATAGATTAAATTAGAGGTTGTCTCTGTTATAGCATGTGTTAATTCATGTCCAACCACATCTAATCCCCCTGAAAAAGATGTGAATGTATGTCCATCGCCGTCACCATATACCATTCTTGATCCATTCCAAAAAGCGTTGTTATAGTTTTTTCCATAATGTACCGTGGAATATAATGCCGCTCCACTGTTGTTATACGAGTTTCGATTGAATGTGTTTTTATAATAGTCATATGTGATTCCTGTATAGTAATGGGCATCCACTGCAGCCGCATCATAGGACTGGTTGAATACATTTGTTATACTGGACCATATGATTCCAGGGACCTGAAGTCGATTCTTCGCATCATATGTGACAATCATCGCTCCACGTGTAGTATCTTGTAAGTAATATTTGTTTTCTAACAATGTAATAGGGAGGGATTTCACGTCCCCCCATATTCCTTTACCTGTCCCCATTGTATTGGTTCCTACCATTGGGACTTTCCTATCAGTAACAGATGTTGAGTTTATCGTATTATATTTGTCTACAATGTTTCCATTTTGTACATCGATAAAATAATAATAGTTTCCAGGTTCCGGATCTAAGAAGTTTAAATGTACCATGTATACCGGGATGGGTTTTCCATTTTGTAGATAGATATAAGGCATGGAAGTAGGATTTTCTTCATATGTGACCTGCATATTTAAATCTTTTTGAGCAATTTCAATCGCCTTTGTTTCATCTATTTTACGAGTGACTTGCAAGGAATGAAATTGATCTAAATTCGGAGCAATATCACCTGAAAATACCTTGAGAACACCTTGCTCACTAATATGGGCAACCTGTGTATATCCCCATATTGGGACGCCTTCATAACGTTGTTGTAAACGGACTATGGTAAAATGTGTGACCGGATCCTTAGTGATTTGTGTAATATCAAATGAATCTTCTGCTTTTTTACTCCCTAATTGATAAGATTCTTTATTGGTATTTAGGTAGTCAAAAATAACGATTTCGGGGTTTTGATCCGATATCGGAGTTAAATTCCCCTTCTTAAAATCCGGAATCCTTCCCATACTATTATCTTTTTCAAGTGAAATGCCCCCACTGTTTGTCTGCTCTGCATATACGAGATTTCCAAAATTACCGATCATACATCCAAGCCCTAATAAGGTCAGCATGCAACGTACTTTCCGCATCGTATCCTTCCTTTCACAAGCAAAATTTTTATTAAGTGCAAAAGTGTTTGGATTTTTGTAGGCCCTCATTATCACGTATATCATTTTCCACCAGCCATCAAATCACAAAATAGCTACCTTGCTCGATTCTGATATGTCAGTCATTACCTCGATTTCTATGTTGAATCAAATTTATAGTACATAATCAGAAATCATAATATAACCTCTATTGCATAAAATATATATTTATAATATTCTTCTCCTCCTTTCACGGCGTTTCTGATGATCATAAGCTGTTCCAATCCAGTGCTTTGTTTATATCCTATTTGTAAAAAATATAAAAATAATGTGTCCTTCTTTGTAAATAACATGTGAAAATCCAAACAATACTTTATTCATACAGGAGGAATGATATCCCTCCCTAAGATTGCTTGAGAAACAAAAATTGGTATAATAATCACATGTGGATAGCTGGGGATAAAGATAGAATATTCATAACAGAGGAATGATTGCGATTTTTATTATTTGGATTTCTATATATAAAATTCTGTTCCTAAAGATACACGTTTATGTACAAATGACAAAATAACTCTTTACATTGTTCCTTGTAGGCAAAAAAACGAAATCCAATTTAGGCATGATGAATTTTTAAAGAGGACTTATATATATCGAACTTTGCAACAGAACCGTTTATAACATGTTGTAGAAGTGATAAGATATTTTGGTTTGTTATTTATTTTATTTCATTTTCTCCTTGGAGATTTTTTGTAAATAAAAAACACCACAAGTAGGGATTTGTGTGTTTAAGAGGAAATCAAGTGAAATCTTCAAAAGTAGTAGCTTTTCTTATTTTACAAGAAATTGTATGTGTGGGTATTGAGAAAGGTACTCTCTGAATTCGAGATAATAAACAATACATACAACAATCGTTCTAATGATGAGATAGCACTCTAAAATGTGTATGCAGAGTGACAACATGCAAATAAGCCCTTATGTAGACCTTAAGAGCTTTTCTGCAGCCATTTTAATTAACGCAATTTCGTGATACAGAGCTTCAGAAAGAATCCCTGTTTGTATGTTTTTGTTCATCTCCATGAAAAAACCGGCTAAAAGGTTGTCTGGTAGTTGCTCGTATAAAGACAAAAACAATTTCTCTTTTCACAACCAATTTACCAATCAAAGTTTTCGTGCTATTTCTGAGCATATAGTACGGATATTACTGTAAAACTTCAAAAGTAACAAATTGTTCTAGATGTTCTAATGTATCTTGAAATTCATTTTTATGAAAAGATGCACAACGCCCCATTACCTGAACGACTTGCTGATTCACATATAGGGGTTCTAGATACGTAATCACGAATATATCAAGATTACTAACAGGAAAACAATAAAAAATAATTGTTTTCCCCGCCCATGCTAATGGATAAATTGTTTTTAATTTTCTTCTTGTTTCTTCATCTCCAAGATGTGGTGCGGTATCTAGCGTTTGCCCAATAAAATCTTCCCTTTGTTGATGAACAGATTGAAGTAATTCCTGATTTACATCTGTAAAAACAAATTGATGTTCTACTTTTTGAAATACGAAATACATGCTAGGATAATGTTCTTCATATTCGTGGAATAACTTTTCTAAAAGTAAACACAATTGCATTTTTAATTCCATAGAATCATTTCTCCTTCTATATAAAATTAGTTTAACGTATATTTATTCATTAATTATAGTATATAATTAATGAATATTCAAAAAATAAAACATTAATTGCAACTATAAGTATTTTAATGTTTATAACGCCGCTTTCTGGAAAGCGTAAGCGATCGAAGAACTTCGAAAACCCACTCCTTTAGGGGTGGGTGTGGAGCGGCAATTGAAACTTGTAACTTTCAAAGCCCATTGCTTTAGCTGTGGGTATTTACATATAGTCAGTTCCAAAAGGTACACGTTGATGTATAAATGACAAAATAACTCTTTACATTTTTCCTTGTATACCAATTTTTGTAGTTCCTTGTAGGCAAAAAAACGAAATTCAATTTAGGCATGATGAATTTCTAAAGAAGACTTATATATATCGAACTTTGCAAGAGAGCCCTGTAAATAATGACGGATGAAGATATAAAAAAGTGGAATTTGAGAGATGAAAACGGTAGAAAACGCCCTATAAGAAGTCTATGTAGTAGTATACTGAAGTGTTATATAATTTCACGTACTCTACTGATTAACCAAAATAAAAACCACCCAACAAGTCATCAGGGGTTGCTTCTTCTCTTTATCCCTCGCTACAATAGACATATAGAATACGAAATAGAAAGGTGACTCTAACCATGAATCAACCTTTAGTGAATTTACGAGTCGATTTTGCATTTAAGCAATTATTTGGTGTACAAGGACAAGAAGAGTTATTAATTTCTTTTTTAAATGCAATCTTGCAGGAGTCTTTATCTACACCAATTGCATCGCTAAAAATTGAAGATCCGCATTTGCATAAAGAATATGAGGAAGATAAATTATCCATACTAGATATACTGGCAACACTGCATGACGGAACAAAAGTCAACATCGAAATCCAACTAAGAAATACACAAGAGATTGTAAAACGTGCCCTTTACTATTGGAGTAAACTCTACACGTCTCAGCTTGAAAAAGGAATGTCGTATCGTTCGCTTCGAAAAACGATTGCCATTAACTTATTAGATTTTCATCTCTTTCCTGATTATGAAGAGATGCATACAATTGGACAGTTTTGGAGTAAACAGCAGAAACAAATTTTGCTCGATGATTTGGAAATTCATTTTATCGAGATTCCAAAATTACTGCAGCAATGGAGAGAAGAGAAAATTAATCCGTGAGAAAATGAATTTGCTCGTTGGTTACTCTCTGGCATTCCTACTGTTTATTTTTAAGATGGCATCAAAAATTCCAAACCATATCATGTGTGAAAGGAGATATGGTTTGGGAAAGGAAATAATACTCCCTTACTATAACGAAAAGAAGACAAAAACTGAATCACAAATATGTCCTTTGTCAAAGGTCAAATGAAAGAAATACAAGTGAAGAAAAATAAAAAATCAAACATTTTAGGGCCGGTTATTACAAGATAAAAGTGAGCAAAACGATAACTACACTACGTACCTAATACCTTTAAAAGTTCTATAGCTGCTGGAATAACAGCCCCTAAAAATGTTAACACAGCAATTGCGATGCTCATATGTATGATCCCCTTTCTGAATGAAGAATTTCCCTTATTATAGCTTTGAATGGATATACACACAATTGTTTTTTTATTTTTCTGGTAATTAATTTCTTTCTTTGCTTCAAGAAATTGTTTATACATGTCTATGTAGTAGTGATTACATGATAACCAAAAAGGGTAAGCATAATAGCCTACTCCGTTTTGATGTATAAAAAGATAGTTAATACTATGTACTTCCTTGCAATATATAACCATATAGATGTCTTTTTTCATTCATTATTTCATTTTAGCTGGATACTTCCAATCTCGCTTATCTTTTTTTTCAGGTTTTGTTTTTGGCTTCTTTTGCTCTATTTTGTTCTTCACCTGAGTTTGTTGTTCTAGTTTACCTAACTTTGTTTGCATTTTTTCTATCTGTTCTTTTACTTCTTTAAACTCCAACTTGATTTCTGATAGCAATCTTAAAATTGCATCTCCTTTATTCATATATAACAACCTTCCTTCGCAGACAAAAACTTTCTCAACGTTAAAAAAATGAACATTCTGTATTTTTGATTATAATATAGAAGAGTGCTGACATTCTTCCCTTTTAAAAAGAACGGACTATCCGAATAGAACCGTTCTTTTTAGTATATTCTATATTTTTTATTTTCATAGCTGTTACTTTTTTTCAATTTTTTATAATATCAACTTACCGTAATTTTCATCTCATCTTTTACCGGTGAACAGACTCACTTACGTTCGTAAAGGTACATTCCTTGGGAATATAACAAAAACTTTGTAATAGAATCTGCAATATGATGGATCAACATAACTAGCTAAATATAGAATGTATTTAATTATGCTCAACTTTTCACAAAGTTGTCACTAATATTTGGTTCACATAAAAAAATACATAGTATTATAAATATATCAAGGACAGAAATACATATTATTTTTTCAATTTTTCATGCTACAGCAAGGAGGATACAGTAAATGATAGGTATGATGAATAATGAACAAGAACTTCCACCAGAAGTATTCTATTTCATAGGGAATCTCCTTACAAGTTGGATGTAATTTTTTACATCAACATGCTCAATATTTCACAATTTTATATTTGTTATGAAACTAACTATTAAAAATATTAATTTATAATTATATTAAGGAGGATAATAATGATACATATTCCAATACCAGATTATTTTGTATCCATGGTTTCATCATTTTTTATGTAGAAAATGAATTTATAACATAAAAGGTAGACATCTCCTTCATAAGAGGGATGTCTACCTTTTATTTCTTCAAGAAGTATAAAGGACTAGCGTCCTAATTAGCGACATTTTTTTAGTGTAATCCATAGCTCTTCTATTTCTTTTACACTCGTTGTTTTATCTAAATTCAGGTCTTCCTTATACTTTTTCTTCCACCTTTTTGTAATCCTGTGTATTTCATCGGGGGATGCCAATATATCGTTCTCAAAGTTCGTTCCTTCTTTTTGATCTTCGACTATCATTCTTGTAGACTCTTTTATTTTCTTTTTAGGATGTTTTGTTTCCATATACATTTCACACAATCTCCTTTGCATATATTAAGTAGTCTTCTGGTTTTTGGTTTCTCATCGAACATTCAACTTCTTTAATCAATGATTTCAATTTTTCATGACTATATAAGTTCCACTTAATAATCTAACATGATTTAGAATTTAAGAAAGGTTTTATTTGTCCTTTGATAAAGGTATATTTAATATTTTTAGTTGATAAATACATGTTAAAAACTCTATCGAAACTTATAACGCCGCTTTCGAGAAAGCGTAAGCGATCGAAGAACTCCGAAAACCCACTCCTTGAGGGGTAGGATATGGAGCGGTAATTGAAACTGGTAACTTTCAAAGCCCACTGTTTTAGCTTTGTCTTTTTAACCACTGGTAGTATCCGCTTCTAGATACTTCTGCAATTTTACATAGTAGCTGTATTGAACGCATACCTTTGGACATTTCTTGTATCACTTCATATTTTTTGTATGCCGGTACAGCTTTCATGCCTCCTTTAACATTCCCAATAGCTTTTTTAGCATTTCATTCTCTGTTTCTAGATATTGGATTCTTTCTGTAGGCTCCCTTGGACAATTTCTAGGTCTCCCTTTTTTCCTCCAGTAGCCTTTCCACGTTTTTCTTCTAAACCTTTGAGTCCCTCTTCTTTGAAACGTTTCACCCATCTACGTACGTTTTTTTCAGCAACGCCTAGTTCTTTTCCTATTTGGGTATACCCCATGCCTTCCTTAAAATATAAATCTATAGCTTTTTTCTTAAATGTTTCATCATATGTTCTTTTAATTTTCCCTATAAAAAAATCCTCCTTATAATAGACAGGATATAAAGCTTTCTTTTTATTGTCTACTATAGGGGGATCATATCATAACAGAGACGGTTTTCTTTTTTTCTGATTTATTTAGTGTTGCAACATCATATGGATAATATTGTATATAAAACCAAATTCTTTACCTTTTATTAATATTATGTAAATGATATTATCGTAAATAAGAATCGTTACGTTTTATAGGTTGGTATTCAAAATAATCAATGAGGAGTGATAAATATGTTAAAACAAAAAATGATGAAGGTAGCTTTATGTGGGGCTCTTGGTGTTGGAGTTGTTGGTTCTATGGAAGCATTAAAACCATCTCAAGCAAGTGCTGCTGTTAGTTCCCAAGGAATTATAGATACGATTACAGGGAACATTAAGTCAACAAAAGCACTAATCGAAGCATCTAACGATATATATAAGACACTTCAGGGGACAGGATTTAGCGATCGCGCAAAACGTCAAAATAATATGTATAATTATCTTGCACAAATGACACAACAAACTCCAGGCTATAATCTAGTACTAGTAAAACAATCCCTAAGTCATGCATTTGTAGACCCTAATACCCGAGCAAATTTAAACTTGGGTACTGATCCAAGTTATCATCAAGTAAATAATATAAAAATAAATGGTGGAACATATACTTTACATGCGTTTAAAAAGGCAGCTGTTTTCCGCTCGACAGATCCACAATATATGAAATATTTAGGTGTTAATCCTTCAGGTACATGGTATCAAAAATTAGGAACGCACTTGCAGAGTTTTATGACACACGGTTTACCAAATGGAAATGACATGGTTATAATTCAAGGTGCAGAACAAAATCCACAATTTAATGGACTAAATGAAACCTACATTGGACAGCGCTAACGATCTATTAAAGAAACCTTTTCTTAAGGAAAGGTTTCTTTTCATTTGTAAAAGCATTTCTAATACTCTAATAAAGAATAAATTTACCGTTTCAAAAGGTAAACGTTTATGTATAAATGAGGGTGTTGCAAAACTTATAAATATCCAAAAATGAATGCATAAAAAAATCCGCTTTCCTGAAAGAATGATAGTAACCCAAACTATCTCCAGAGAGGACGGATTTACTAGTATGATAACCAAGTTTGATGAAAATCAATCC
>NZ_ALBR01000119.1:0-28521 GCF_002081505.1 Bacillus sp. CDB3
AATTCTAATTCTGTCCACCTGAGTATGTAACTATAAAGAAAACCAGAGCTTGTATGTTACAATATATAATTTCCACCATTCGTTTATAAAGCAAAACAGTAGCATGAATTCATTAGAATTCATGCTACTGTTCAATAAATATTATTTAGCTTTTACAGCTTCTTTTAATACTTTCCCCGCTTTAAAGGTAGGTACCTTACTCGCAGGAATCGCCATGGATTCCCCTGTTTGTGGATTTCGTCCTTCACGGGCAGCACGTTCTCGGACTTCGAATGAACCGAAGCCAATTAATTGTACATTTTCCCCATTTTGTAGTGCATTTTGAATGGAGTGAAAAACAGCATCTACAGCGATACTTGCTTTTTGTTTCGTTAATCCGGATTCCATTGCAACTTTTTGGACTAATTCTGTTTTGTTCATAATAAAACACCTCATTGTCATAGATATACAGTTTTATTATAAAGGGATGAGTGATGCAGCGCAAGGTAGCTTGTGCGACTATGAAGCGGCAGAAAATTGAGAATGAAGATATAGAAAAATAAATTTTGAGACAGATACAAAAAACGGATACTCATTTTCCTCTGTAAGACAACGAAGAGAGATCTGTAATGGTTTTGTATGTAGGGAGAATAAAGCGCGTTATATAAAACGAATAGACTTTTAAAAGGAATTGAGTTAATTTGCGAGATAAATACTGTAGAAAAAGCCATATATGGAGTCTAGTTGTAGTATGCTAAAGTGTTGTATAATTTCACATACTATATTGATTAACAAAATAAAAGCCACCCAACAAGTCATCAGGGGTTGCTTCTTCTCTTTTCCTTTCGATACAATAGATATATAGAATATAAAATAGAAAGGTGACTCTATCCATGAATCAACCTTTAGTAAATTTACGAGTCGATTTTGCATTTAAGCAATTATTTGGTGTACAAGGACAAGAAGAGTTATTAATTTCTTTTTTAAATGCAATCTTACATGAGTCTTTATCTACACCGATTGCATCACTGAAAATTGAAGATCCGCATTTGCATAAAGAATATGAGGAAGATAAATTATCCATACTAGATATACTGGCAACACTGAATGACGGAACAAAGGTTAACATCGAAATCCAACTAAGAAATACACAAGAGATTATAAAACGTTCCCTTTACTATTGGAGTAAACTCTATACGTCTCAGCTTGAAAAAGGAATGTCGTATCGTTCGCTCCGAAAAACGATTGCCATTAACTTATTAGACTTTCATCTCTTTCCTGATTATGAAGATATGCATACAATCGGACAGTTTTGGAGTAAGCAGCAGAAACAGGTCTTACTCGATGATTTGGAAATACATTTTATTGAAATCCCAAAATTACTTCAGCAATGGAGAGAAGAGAAAATTAATCCGTGGGAAAATGAATTTGCTCGTTGGTTACTCTTGTTACCAGCACATGAAGATGAACATTTGACCCACACATTGGAGGATATCGCCATGAAACAAGACCCCATGTTACAAAAAGCGATCCACAAATGGGAGAATATGAGTCAAAGTAGTTCCTTCCGATTAGCATATGAAGCACGGGAAAAAGTCTTATTTGATGAACAAGCGAAATTGGCACATGCTCGTGAGGTTGGTAAGGAAGAAGGGCTACAAGAGGGCATGGAAAAAGGAAAAATCCAACTCATCCGTGGGATGCACAAAAACGGAATGGATATTGAAGATATTGCAAAGCTTACAAATATGGATATATCGGAAATACGTCATATTTTAGGACCATAAAAGAACGAACTATTTATATAGATAGTTCGTTCTTTTTTATTGGTTCTGGTGCAAAAAGATTATAAATGGGTTTCTTTGCCCATTCCCCCGAAAAGGGGGAATAGGACAAAAAACATAAGCATATATCATATTGCTAGCTGTCGTGTTAGATGCTGAACAGTACAATGTTTCGTATGCACATAAAAACCGTTATGTTTCAGTTCTTTGAACGCACAAAGTAGGGCAGGATCCTTGTCTGTCGTAAGATCCGATTGCCATATTCATGCACCCAGTGCATGATAGTTGTTGGATGAACAGAAACACCACGTTTTTTCAAGATTTCAGATACATCACGATAGCTTAAAGAATAACGACAGTAATAGCCAACGGCTACTATAATAATGTCCTTCTTGAACTGTTTTCCTTTAAAATATCTCATGTATCATTCTCCTTATTCCATTTCCCCTACAGTTTAGCTTCACTAAAAAAACTTTTCTACAGAACCAATTGTTTTATATTGAGATTCTACGCTTTCTTTATAGAGGTCCTCTAGATCCGACTCCGAAAGGTTGCGTTTTTTTGCAGCCATTTGAATTAACGTAATTTCGTGATACATAGCTGCAGAAAGAATTCCTGTTTGTATGTTTTTGTTAATTTCAATGAAAAATCCTGCTAAAAGATGGTCTAGTAGTTGCTCGTATAAAGACAAAAACGATTCACCCCTTTACAACCAATTTATCTATAAAAGTCGTCTTGTAAAGAAATCTTGTCATACAAAATTTTTTCTTCTTTTCCTGACCAAGTAACACGAACATTACTGTCAGACTTCAAAGGTAACAAATTATTCTAGTTGTTCTAATATATGCTATTTTAACAGATATTGATGCCATACTTAAAAATGTTGAAAAAGATATTCTTGATAGTAATGTTGCCCTATCCCTATTAAATAGTATGGATAATCATTTCCTTCAAATTAATACTAATCTTAAAAAAATTAACAAATATTCACAGGAAACTCAAACATCCTGGAATAAAAATATTAATATTTTAAAGCAGTTTAATTAAGATGAAAATTTAGTGGTGAAATTTTAGGCTCTGTTGCAAAGTTTTTCACTACCCTAAAAATATAGAATTAAAATAAAATTAGTAAGAATAAACCTGACAAGATGCCCCCGAAAAGCGAATGTTTCATACGTTTTTCGGGGGCATCTTGTACTTTGTAACAGAACCGGTTATTTTACGGTGATAGTAGCTTTCCCATTCATACGCTCAAATAACCAGTGTATATCAGCATTATACATACGAATACAACCAAGTGTCGTAGCTGTACCAATTGCTTGGTTATTGTTAGTACCATGAATCGCATATGTTGTTCCAGTTGTTCCAGCCATATTTAACCCCATCCAACGATCACCAAGTGGATTACGAGGATCTCCGCCTTTAATACGTCCAGTATAGTAAGGACGATTTTTAATTTTATTTACAATCATAAATGTTCCTTTAGGTGTTGGAGTCGCTGATTTTCCAGTAGCAATAGTAAAGGTTTTTATGAATGCCCCATTTTGATAAAAGTCCATTTTATTTGTCTTTGTATTTACAATAAGTTCTTGCTTATTTGCAGATGCTTCAGCTGATGTGAATGGGACTACAAATAATCCTGCTGATAAAATAATGAGTAATAATAGTTTTTTCATAACAAACCCATTTTACTAATTTAGTAGTTATAAATGTATGAAATGCAGTGAAGTTTTAATCAACGTAATGCCTGATTTACAACTGTAAAAACAAATTGCTGTTTTACTCTTTGAAATACGAAGTATCTGTTAGGATGACGTCTTCATATTCTTGGAATAACTTTTCTAAAAGTGAACGTAAATACATTTTTCATCCCATGAAAGCATTCTCCTTTTTATATAAAATTATTTGAATCTAGAATTATTAGGTTACTCATATTATATAATTTAAAGATAAATATTCATACTAATAAGAATTATTAATCTTTAAATCTGAATATGAAGAATGAAAAAATCCGTAAAAGTATACAAAAAAGTAAGTTATCCGCGAAAAATATTTAAGTCATTTGATAGGACAAACTTGTTCTGTTTTTGCTCCTATACTCTGTTACAGTATTCTATATAATCTTGTGCTTGCTGGGGACAAGAACATAGATTTGTATAGTAAAAATTAAGGAGCGTTGATTCTATGCGTCAGATAGTAAAGTTAAACCAGCAGCTGCACAACAGATCGTAGCAATAAAAAGGTTGTGGTTTATTACGTTTGGAGAAGAGTTAGAAGTATCTGAAGGTCTTACACAGAGTGATGTACGGGAATTAATTCTTAAAATATATAATTAGGAGGAATCTAGATATGATAAATATTAGGATGCAATATAGAGAATATCTTACAAGATTTATTCTAGCAGAGATAAATGTTCATGATTAAGATTTTTTAAATTTTTTAACAAATAAATAAAATAAATGCATGACCATATAATTTTTATTAAACAATTGAAAAAATTACAACGATATTTCTCGTGCTCCTTTTCAATTGGTTTTGGTATAAAAGGACTATGATGCTATAAAGTACTTACATTTAGTGGAGGGAGAAAGTATTTTGAAATTTGAGGATCAACAACTACTAGGGGTTCAATTAGGTTCTGTAATCGTAGCAGAGGATAATCAATATTTAGTAATTAAGAAACAAGATTATTATGCATTATTAAATATACATACTCTAGAATGCACGCGTGTCGAAGTGCAGTTGGAACACATTGAAGAATTGTTACAGGAGGATCTCCAAGAAGGTATAACGGAAATTATTGCACCAGAACATATTAAGATTGTTGCAAAAAATATTATTTAAGATTCTGGCGTCATGTCCATTAACTTAATAATTTTAGTTCCGGTGCAAAGTTTTTAAAAGTCCGCTAAACTTTTGCCAAATAGAGTGAGGAAAATTCTAAATGGGATATTTTAAATGAAAACAAAATTTGCAACAGAACCAGTAATCATCTATATTATTTCATCGGCTCTCAATCTAATTAATCACTATAAAGCCTATACAAAGAACTTTTTACGCATATAAATTATCTGTTACACATGATATGACGGGTTCTGTTACCTTATCATTGGGACGATAATTGTATGTATTGTTTGCAACAGAACCAAAAGATTCATCAACGAAAAGCGGAGGGGATTGCGATAGCTAAATCAAAACATCATCTTTTCAATTTTTTAACACAAAAAATTCACATATTGCATGTAAAATCCAGAAGGTAATTGCAATGACATTCTATATCGTTATAAATTTTATTTATGTTAGGAGAGGAAATACAAATGAAAAAATGGATCAAATCTATTTTATGTGCAGGGATATTAGCAAGCGGTACAATGGCTGTAAGTGATATAAATGTACACGCAAGTGAATATCAAATTGAAAAAAATGGGGGATTAGATTACCGACTATCTCCAGCACAACCGTTTCAGATAGACTTTGAAAATGACCAAATTATTGATCGTGATAAAAGATCTGGCACAACCGTAATAGGTAAATATCACCGTAATAATAGAACAAAAGGTTTAAAAACAAATTAACGCAACGATTTGGGAAAAAATACAAGGAACCTAATGGTCATGCTATGCAGAGGGCATTCGAAAGAGGGATATCCGATGATGATATTGTAAACACAATAGAACATGGAAATAAATATAAAGATCCTATAAATAATAGTACGATACATTATCTAGCTACAACTGGTATTGCTGTTGCTGAAGGCTATGATGTTGCACAAAAAGAATATTTTCTTAAAACAGTTATGTCGAATGTCTTGAAACCAGGTTCAAACTGGCAACCAATATCATAATATTAAAAAATAATTATAAGAGAGAGATGTTATGTTATTAAAAAAATAAAGCTACCTATTTTTTGTATGGTAAGCATTTCATATATCATGAGTCCTAGTATTGCTAGTGCAGAAGAACCAATACAATATGCAACTAGTATCCTATCACAGGAAAAAGATTATCCTAAGTCTACTATAAAACGTGTAAAGAAAAATTTAGATTATTTTAAAGATATCCCTTCACCCGAGAATGGCGATGTTTCATTACCTGAGACAGGGGAAAAGACTACTATAGAATCCGATATGGATAAGTATGTATATATCGATGTCATAGCGACGAAAGACTTTTCTGCATGGTCTTGGGGACCAACTGGTGGACCTGGAACGATATTTGAAGATGCAATATTTGTAGATAAAAATTTAAAACCGCTACCTAAGGTAAATAATAAGTATTATCTCAAGAATACAACCGATATCAGGTCGGGAGAACTGCTAGGGAAATGGGCTTTCCCAAAAGATTTAGATGTAGTCAAAGGAACTAAATCAGTAACAGATTACTATTATACAAGGATAGACGCACAAAGGCTGAATAAAACTTCTGTATACTCATTTAATCTTGATAATACAGTAGGTGTTTCGCAAGAAGAAGCTTTTACAGTTGGACAAACCTTAGGACTAGACTTTGAAATTGGATATAAACATGCATTTAAAGTTGGTGGTACTGGAATGTGGCAAACAACACAAACGTTAGGAACCACTTTATTGAAACAGGATTCTATTAAACGTGAATTTACTATGCCACAAGCGGTATATAATTATGGTTATTCTTATTTTTGGGCAGGAGTTTATCAAGCAACGATGGATTTTTCTATAAAACCTTCTGAAAAATTGCAAGAATTAATCAATAATTATAATAGGGTTTCTCCAGAAGGAAATCAATTGGAAACGCGAATAGATGTGGCTAAAAAACAAACACAAAACTTAAATATATTTCACACTGTGCGTACAAAAGGATCGGGTAACCCTGAAACCGCACAACAAGATGAAGAATAAGCTTCTGTTGCAGAGTTTCTTAACATCAAATGAGATGAAGAATTTGTCACTAACAATTATGAAACTATAAATAATTGTTGTAATTCACTGCATGGCGACAAATGGGAGTCTGATTTAAAGTTCCTGTTTTTCTTATATAAAGCATGAACGGTTTCAACTCCTTTTATGGTCCTGTTCAATCAAGTTATTGAGATGCTTGGCAGTACAATATTTCGTACGTCCATAAAAGCCGTTTTATCACAAACCCTTTTTTAGAATAATAGTATCAGTATGTCCCAGTTTAATTGATCATTTGCACAAGTTTTAGAGTTTTTACATCAAAACTAAATTGTATACGTTTTGACATATTCATTTTTCAAAGAAGTAAAACTCTTTATTTTTCAGCATTTTTGAATACTTCTTTGCCCATCCCCTCTCGAGGGGATGGGCAAAGAAACCCTATAGAAGTAATTTAAGCATACCCCCAACTTTGCAAGCATGAATGCCCAATTGACGCTTTTTTTAATCATGATGCGTACAGACATACAAACCAAAAATCTACGTTAATATTTTTTCATCATAATTTTGTTTAATAGTGTACGGTTTGTATCACCCAATAAATATGAATAGGAGCTAGGCATATGAAAAAAACTTTTTATACTAGCATGTTAGTAGCAGCGGTTACCACAAGTAGTTTAGGGACAGCCAATGTATTAGCTGCACCCATAGTTGAACCCAAACAAGTAATACCTATGAAAAATGTAGATATCGGTCAATTTTCTAGTTCTTTACGAAAATTAGGAGAACAAGCTGCATTATTACGAGCATATGCATTGATAATAGGGAATCAACCCATCATTAGTCTTCCCCAGATTCCTGTTTTACAAGATGTACAGCAATTAATTCAAAGTGACATTAGCAAAGAATGGCTTCGGGAAATCTTTAACAGGCGTTTAGTAAACTTAAATGAAAAAAATCGTGCTTTTGTTAATGTTCTTCATACTTATGTAGAGCAAGGAAATATGGAGGGGATTCAAAAAAAGTTAAATAGTAGAAAAATAGAGCAATACGAGATTCAACAAGACATCAATGAGTTAGAGAATTTTAAAAGTTCTTTAGATAAAGATAGAAATAGTTTTACAAAGCATATTCAAGAAGCTGATTCGTTTTTAAATGGAGGGTCTGGCCGAATTACAGAATTGAAAAGGGATATTCAAGCTATCAACGATGATATGAAAAAAGATTTAGATGTAATTAGTTCTGTTCCTGGAATATTAGTAAACGCTGGAACAACTATAGGTAGTATGATATGGAAATTGCTGGACCCGATAGCTAAAGGAGGGACCCAGGAAGCCATAGACCATCTGGTGACGTTAACAAAAAAATTAGAGGAAGCAAAAAAAGAAGCTATAGAGGAAGCTAAAGCTTCAGACGGAAATGCAGATATTGAAAAAATTACAAAAGAAGTTGAAAATAATTTTGCTAAAAGTCCAGAGGGATTAGAACTCGTAGCTGCGTCTCTTAAAAAATATGATTTTATGGATAAGATTGATATAGAACAAATTAAAACGATCATAGAGACGGAGGCCGTAGGTAATGCCGCCCTTCAAAAACAGAAAGATGCGATTTTACGTTTAGCAGAAACAAACAATAAACTATTTACAGCAACTAGAAATTTACAAGCAGTTGACATGCAGGCGATACAAATTCTTTTCATTCAAAGTAAAATAGACATGTTTACTGAGCAAATTGATATAGAAATTGACCTTTTGAAAAAACATCAAAAAGATTGGATTATCATCGAACAAGCTATAACAGAGTTACCCGAAAAGCCAACATCTTCAGATTTGAAAATATTAAAAGAGTTATGTAAACAATTAGAAGTCCAAATAAGAGGTTTCACAAAGATAACAAGCTAATACGAACGAAATCACACTAACGAATCAGTGAGGAGAGGAAACTATGCGAAAATATCCGTATAAAGTCTTAGCTATGGCGGCTTTATTAACGATGACGACTGCAAATCTAACACCGCCTATTCAAGCGCTTGCGCAAGAGCAAGCTATAACAGTAAATTATCAACAAGCACAACTTAATCCCCCTAAAACAGAGTTACAAAAACAACTGACAGACATGGACAATTATTATGTTGTCATGCAAGTCTACTCACAAATGATCACAGGACAAGCTGACATTACTTTAGAACAGATAGATTTAGAATCTAAGGATAGCGAGTTGAAAACAGAATTACCTGCTCACCAAAAAGTAGCTCGAGCCAATGCGAAATTTTGGGATGGTACTTTAAAAAAAGAGCTTATTGACGTTAATCAAGGGATAATTAGTTATGATAATCAATTCCAGCAATATAGCAAAAATTTAGCAAAGGCTATTGACGACCAAGATAAAGAGGCAATAAAAAACGTGATTACAAAAAGACTCATGAAAAATGCAAAAAACCAACAAGAGGCTGTTGATGACTTAATTAACCAACTGGGGAAGTTTGACGATAAATTAGTGAAGGATAATCAAGCTTTCGATGAAGATGGAAAACGATTGGTAGCAATTTTAGCTGGAAAAGATTCACTCATAGCAGCGCTTGAAAAACAAATCGTAACTTATAGTACTACAATTGATCGAAGCTTAAAATATTTAATTGGCGGCGCACTAACAACGGGCGTTGGTCTTGGGGTAGGTGGATTAGCGGTTGGGCTAGCTGTTTTCTCTGGAGGAATTATGGTTCCAGTTATTTTAGGAGTGGGTGCACTAGCAACTATATCGGGTGGTGGATATACAGCATATGCAAATTATGATTCAATGAGCAATGCTAAAGAGGCGCTTAAAAATGCCACTCAGCAGTTATCAACGACTCGATCAGCACTTGTAACTTTAAAAGAGGCCCAATCTTCTGTAGGTAATCTGCACAAAACGATTCGTGAAGCACGTACAACTTTAGGACATATATCTACTCAATGGGGGGGGACATATGCGAAGTATAACACATTACTAAAAGATATAGATGGAATGAGCTTAGAAGAATTAGCATTCATTAAAGACGATTTAGAGGTTGCCAAAAATAGTTGGACTGATTTAAGGAAATGGGCAGAAGGAATACAAAAGCAAATATCAGCAGTTGCTATCCAAACAAAAGAAGATAGATAAGTACTACTTATATTTTCAAAATTCCTATACCACTCTTAAAATGCGCAACAAATTATTTTGATTTGCATGTAAATAAATTTAGGTATGCTGAATTTTTAAAGAGAACTTATATAAAATGCGATAAAGATTGTCAAGTATTCAAATCTATTTTTTACATTCGATTTGAGGCTCCCACGGCTAAAGCCGCAATTCCTACACCTTATGGTGTAACGGATGGATTCTTGAATGACTGAACGTTCGCAGTACATTTCCGTTTTAAACAGCCTTAAAGATGAGGGCAACGACAGGCATAGTATAAGGTTCTATATCTAATTATCAACGAACGAGATTATTTTAAAGACTTGTACTTGTCTATCCACTAAGTATAGAGTATTTTCAGATAACTAGGGGCTCAATCCACCTCTTGTCTGATTGAGTTTTTATCCCACCCCTAAAGCGGGTGCTACCGCATCATAGTGGGCTTTCTTTTTTGGAAATTATGTGAAATTTATCCGTATTATATAATGGTATATGAAAAATGTAGGTGAAAATATGAGAATACAATATTACCCCAAAAAAATGATAACAATACTAACGATTGGAATCCTAACTAGTAATATACACCCTATGATTTCGAAAGCGGCACCAAGTACACAAATTTCTATATTCCACACAGACCAACAAGAAATGTATTCTCTACGCCCTGCTGAATTTAAAAATGTACTTGCACAAACCGATTCCAGTCTGAATGTCATAAAATCGTATGTTGAAAACATACAAAAACAACCAGTAATACATTTAGAACGTATTCAAGTTATACATGATAACTTGCGCTCAGACATTATACGCCATCAAAAAATAACAAAAGAAAATGCTGCAAATTGGGAGGAAGTACAAAAAAACATTTTGGAAACCAATCAAAATATTATCCAATTTAATGCTCAATTTCAATCAAAGTATGAACGCCTATCCATGACTATTCACTACAAACAAACAGGGCAGTTACAATCTAATATAAAAGATTTGTTAGACCTTATTTCGCAAAATAAAAGGAAATCGGATCAACTGACAATCATGCTTCAAGAATTTCAATCTAACATAGAAGTGGATGTACGAAATTTTAAAAAAGATGTGAATACATTAATACCCCTTATAAATAGGGAAACTGGAGGTATTTCAGATTTACAAAACCAAATTAATGCTAATAATGATATCATCAAAAAAAATAAAGACATTCTTTGGGAATTAATATCTTCTGGTCATGCTAATGCAAATAATCTTGCTGATGAAAGGAAAAAAATTGCAGCGGCAGAGGCAAATATTCAAAAATTAAAAGCAAGTCTTTCTGGGATACGATCTGATGTTGCTATTTTGACAGACACTCAAAACAATATGATAAACATGGTAGAAGTAATTGCCGCAGCGATAAAAGCTCTTCGAGAAATAACCCAGCAATGGGATATCGTTCAGGTGAAATATAAAAGTGTATTGAAATCTATAGAGGATATAGACCCTGAAATGTTTGAATTGATACAATCCGATCTTCGTATTGCTAAAAAAGAATGGCAAGATCTTAAGGAGTATGCGAAACAATTACAAAGAGTATATGAAAATGAAGGTTCTGAGGCAAAGCTTTTTAACTGAAGCCAAACGGTTCTGTTGCAAAGTTTCTTAACATCAAATGAGATGCGAGATTTATCACTAACTATTATGCAACCATAAATAATTTTTGTAATTCACTGCACATCGAAAAACAGGTGTCTGGTTTTGAACTGCACCCCAATTGTTAGAAAAAGACTAATCATTGGGGTGCAGTTTTTTTATGATTAAATTTATTGTAGAAGGAAAATTTCCATTACGTTAATAATTTTTTGGTCCGCAAAGGTACACTTTTGGGGAATATAATAAAAACTTTGCAACAGAATCACCTTTTTTTATCTTTACTAGAAGATTTAAGCCCCAATAAATGTAGTACAGGTAATACAATTAAAAAAAATATAGAACCTAATCCTGCTATCATTCCAGATAATACCTTAGATCTAATCGGCTTTATAGTAACCCCCCCTATAGAAAAAATACATTTATATATTTAATATTGCTATCCTGAGGTGTTTTTAGGTATTAAATACCAATAATTATAGAATTTACGCAATGTAGATTCTTTAGCAGAGTAATATATTTTGTTTATAGTTTGACTCTATTCGAGATTTGTACCAGAATCTTATTTTTTTCTTTTTCTTTCAAAAATAAACCAGATTATTGTCTCAGATATTATATTAAATAGTATATCAAAGAGTATTCTAGGCATTATGTTATCATCTCGTTTCAATATATAGGTGTTATTTGTACCCTTTTGTATTGTCAAATAGTGTAGATGAAAGGATGAAATTGATTGAGTGGAGGAAGAGCAGACAAATATTATGGTCTGTTCTCTTTCCATTCATAATATTTGTTATCGTTTGGTTTTATATACCCAAAAAAACATATACACTAGATAAAAATCATGTAAAGTTATGATTTTTTATTATGTAATTAATTTTGAATATTTTTTCAGGTATTATCCACTAAGCCATTTTTCTCGAACAGATAACCTTACGAATATGTAATGTTCTTGTAAGCCAAATCAATTTTTTACACACATCACTTTTTATATACTAAAGATGAGGATAAAAACAAATGGAAGGGGATACGTAAATGAAAAAAAAGAATAAGGTATTTATGATAAGCCTAATAGCAGTGGGCATCTCCATGGGATCTTATTTTTCTTTAGATAATAACTCAGAATCCCTTCAAACTTTCAATAATTATAAAATAACAGAGTCAAAAATGAATAAAGCACAAATATTTGGAGAAAAAGTAATGCTGAAAAAGAATGGATTCCGAGAAAAAGTGAAGAATAAGTTGCGTTTCAAAGCTTTACACAAACCTAAAAATATAGTATTAAAATACAACGCATAAGAATAACATGTATCGTACATTTATTATTTGAGGTCATTTTTCAACTTTACAGCAGAACCATTTCCTAGATATTATTTAAATATTTTCCCCCGGGTTTAACGTCATTAAAATATTTTTGCAACAAAACCAAAAAATAAACTCAAATGGTATATATAACCTAAAAATAGTGCAACTTAAGGAAAAATAACTTAAGGGACTTGTTAGAGTGAATCTTACAGAAATTAATGAATCTATTATAGGAATATGTATTGCGCTAGTTGCATTCGTAGTATTTTTTGGTATACCGATGACTATAAAACATGGATTAAAAGGATCCTTATTATTTTTATTGATAACGTTATGGGCAATATGCTGTTTAGTTATTTCCTTCTTGATTTGGGTAATAAAGTACGATTTTTAGACTCTGTTGTAAGACTAGAAAAAGGATATAGATTAGAGATAGAACTTAAGTAATCGTTAATAATTTTATATAGTTCCAAAAGGTAGACGTTTTGGAACTGCATAAAATCTATGAAAATACAGTTCCTAAACATTGAATTTCTATTTTAGGAACGAACCTATAAAAACAACACCTTTAGGTCCGTTTTTCCGTTATAATATTATTATGTAAATAAAATAGAGGGAACTTACAAACATCGAATGACAGAAAATTCCGATATATATAAGAGTGAGTAGTAAAGATCAAAATGAAGGTAGACAAATAGAACCCATGAAACAAGTTGAGATTGATGAACGTGATATTTTTATCGATAAAGAATCTGGAAAATATTGCAATAGAAAAAATTATCAACTTGTAAAAATGATGTTACGAGAAAAGGATGGTTTATATGTCCCATCGTTGGATCGTTTCGGAAGAAATAAAGAAGCGATTTTAAATGAATGGAAAGATATCAGAAAAAATATAAGAGCGCATATTGTCATCATCGACATGCCTTTATTAGATACAACAAAATACCAAGATAACCTGGGAAACCTCATTACAGACCTTGTACCTCAAATTCTTGGTTGGCGGAAGAGGAGCGCACAAAGATAAAAACTCGACAAAAAGAAGGCATTGAATTAGCTAAAAAGCAGGGAATGCATTTGGGAAGACCTACAGCTAAAATAACAGGGGAGTTTATTACTGCTTATAATTCTTGGAAGATAGATGAACTAACAGCCGTAGAAACTATGAAGCAAGCAGATATCGCAAAAACTACATTTTATCGACTTGTGAAGAAGTATGAAGGTCAGAATTAATAATGAAAAAGTAAGGATTATAAACACTTTGCATCATCATTGTAAGAACATAACAAAGGGGAAGAACTTAGTAAGATTCTTCTCCTTTTAATATGTGTAGTTTATAAAAATATGAAATAAATACTCGTATAAATGCACCTAAATACAGCAATTTTTGCTTTGTTATATAAAAATTACATACTAAATTCCGCATAAAAGGTATCAAAAAAATCACACATGATATTTGTGTTGTTGATGAGCAAATAATCCATGTTCTATTAAACTCTCAGAGATATCACGATAACATTTCTTTAATGATTATATCTTTGATTGAACTAACTCAACAAACGGCTTCACTTTTGATGGAGTCGAAAAATTATTAAATACAATAAAATCATCATCATAATTCATTACTATTTTTGAGGTAAAGGGGATAGGGGACATTTCTAAAATTATACCGTTTGTATGATTAAAGTTATTCATTCCAGTGTATGCATATTCCCATTTAAAACCTTCTCCAAACATATAATCAGCACAGAACAATAACCTTTTATTTGTAGCAGCTAAAATTCCAGATCTACTAATATAACCTAAATCTATTACACAATACAGTATAGAAATTACTTCTTCATTGCTTTGTAAATAATTTTTTACTGTTTACAGGTTAGCCTTCAAACGTATTCCTCCATATTTTTATAAGATGTTTCATACTTTAACATGATTTAAAATGAAGATCAGATTTTGTTTTTCGTTTGATAAGCACATGTTGAAAACTCTAACGAAAGTCCTGATATTTAAATCATCCCTATGAAGTAGCAATCATTCGGATTGCATTTTATTTATAGAAGTGATCCTTCTTCAAGGTTTTTATAAACATACCATACAAACATCAAAATAAACATTTCAAAAAAGTCCACAGACAACGGTACTTTTTAATAAAAATACTGTTTCATGTTGTGGATTCCGAAGAGGCAACGCTTGATTTGTATCTGCTAAAAAATTCCGCAATAGAACTACATATTACCAATGGACTGTAAAGAGACCATGTTATATATTTACTATCATAGTGGTCGTTTATAAGAAAATGGTGGATATCCGTAGTAGGTTCACGTAGATAAAGATTGTAGATACGTAGAAATTATAAACGAAAATAGAACATGTAAAGAGGTGCTAATTGCGATGATACTATGTGGAAGGCAATATGATGTACAACACATGGAGTCTTTATCGGACCGATCGATAAACAAACTCAAATCATCTGAACAAGAGGAACTCATGCAGTTTAAAATGGATGTGTATCAAACATATATGAATATTCGAGATGTGCATAACGAAAACAAATGGAACCCTATAGATATGCATACGCTGAAGAATGAGCTCAATGATAAATGGTTACATACCTATTGCAGCTTAACACGTGAAGACGCTGAGAAAGTGTTCTACTTTGTAGAAAAATACTTTTATGAAGATGTCGTGAAATAAACCAAATGTTGGGTTATAGTATGATATAAGGGGTTGGGTCCCCTAGTACCTTTGGTGAATTTCCCCTCATGCCCATATATAACAAAAAAAGACGAGATGATTCTCGTCTTTTTTGTTATATAAACATTCATGCAAGGTTTATATAATGTCTCATTCTCCACACCGCATTTTCCCTACAGTTTTACTCGGTTCAAAAAACATTGCATCAGAATCATTTATTTACAATGACATACCTAGTAAAAACGTTGCAATTAATACAACAATCGCCGCTAAGAATACTGCTTTAATAATGAATAAAACAATAATCGGAACAGCTGCTTTCACCTTACTTAATCCAGCTGTAACTTGTAATCCCAACCAAATTAAAACGATATTCCATAAATAGAATACTTCAATTGTATTACCGATTCCGTAGGCGAGTGAACCTTGCTCGAATAGTGATCCTAAACTTGTATACGCAGTTGGTCCAGCACCTAAAATTAAAGCTATAACACCATTAATAAGTCCACCAATAACAACAACAATGTTCGCATATACAATAATCGTTACTAATTTTTTATAAGAAGTATCATTCCCGTAAAACATCATAAACACTTTATAAATAGCTGCAATAACTAAAGCACCAATCATTGTTCCTACAAGGCTTGATACACCGCCATAAATAACTTCTGATGTAAGAGAACTCTTTTCTGCAAATTCACCCAATTCTTTCTGTATCTTAATCATTTCATGTGACGTATTCGCAACATATGTTGTCAAACTACCTACAAGCCCTTGTAACAAGGCAACTAGGAAAAACATACCCCATACAGCATTACTCGTTTTCATTCTCTCAAACTGCAAACCTGGAGATGTAATCATTCCAAATAATGAGGGCTTCTCTCCGCCAACTTTTTGCGTATTCAAATTCGCGTCCATTATAACGCCTCCTTCTATTTATATAACCCGTTCTAACGGGCGGTTCACATCCTCTAATAGAATGATTTTCCGAAAAAATATTAAGATTGTGATACTTTATCATTCTTAATAAAAAATGAAGAAATAAAAATTAATACAAAAGCTATCAACGACATACTCGGTATAGTAATAAAACCTATATATTTGGTTTGGATAATTGAACAATCACTTGTAGTGAAATTACAAAAAGTGGTTTTTATCGAGAATTGTTGTACTATGCAATGATACATCGCAATTACAACTCCAATTAAAGAGAACGTGCGAAGATAATACTTAACATTTACATCTTTATATATTGTCGCAATCAAAATCATTAAAGGCAAAGGATACATTAGAATTCTTTGATACCAGCACAAGTCACACGGAGGGTATCCTAATATTTCACTAAAATATAAACTCCCTAAAATAGAAACTAACGAAATTAAAAAGGAAAATTGCAACATCTTCTATACTCCTTATGTCATCTTAAGTGCGTTACTTTGCAATACATTAAAATAATTTGAAATTTCCTGTTTAGTTTCTCCTGATTCAATCCCTTCATATAATTTCAGTGCACTATCCCAATCTTCTAAATACCAATGTAGTTGTATTAATAAGGATTTTATATGATCATTGGATGAATTAATAAAACTATACATATTTTCGTTAACAAAAGATAATTGCAAAGAATCTTTTATTTTTTTAGCCCTAACTCTAATATCAAACGATAATAAGATTGCTCTATAATAATTTACATCTGAACAATTTGGATGTACATACTCCAGCAAAGATACAAATTCATTCAACTTTTGAAAACGATCTGTTTGACAACAAATTTTACATAATAATAAAATGGTTTCTGACTGATATCTTTTATAATTACTTGTTTCATACAATTTCATAGTCGTTAGAAGAATTGAATAAACTTTTTCGATTCCTTTTTTCGCTTGATACAACTCCCGTGCATAAAAATATGACCATTTAGGGTTAGACGGTTCTAACTCTAGCATTTTCTCTGTTAACCGGATATTTCTTGCATTTTTCTTTACTTGATCTACAAATTGAGGGTCATAACCATCATGATGTACCATAATGTCTACAGTGATATTCTCAGGTACATTACCATTATATGCAATAGGCTCTTCATGAACTTTTCCTGTAAAAAGTAAATTTTCTGTTAAAGAAAACATCTTTCTATTATCAGTATATATATGCCCATCATGTTCACCAATCATGGGACTAATGACACACCTAATATCCAAAAATTTAATCAGTTTGGCAATTCTTTTGATTTTACCTCGATTATCAGAGTCATACCAATTATCTGCATCTATAAAATAAATCCACTCCGATGTCGCAAGCTCAATAAGTTTATTTCGATGATGAGAAAAGTCATCAATCCAAGATTCAAAAAATATTTTCACTGTTGAAAAGTTTTCTTTAATAACTTTCACAGTATTATCAGTTGAATAAGAATCCAACACAATCACTTCAGTAAATTCTCCCCTTACACTTTCTAGACACCGTTTAATAGAGTATTCTTCATTATATGTTAAAATCCCGCATGTAATAGAAGGACAGTCTATATTATCATATTGAAATATCAAATCCTCTAAAATGTTATTATCTGAAATGTGTATATTAAAATTACCATAAGATTCCATATTTTTGATTAACTGTAAATCTTCTGACAGCGATGATTTACGATCAAATTTTTGTAATTTACTTAATAAGTCTTTCAAATTCACTACAACTTCAACTCCTAAAATTAATACCTGTTATTTCTTCTGATGATGAATCACAAATTCTTTTAATTCTTTCTTGGAGTGAAAACCTTCTAACCGTTCTACCTCTTTTCCATTTTGGTAATATAATAGAGTGGGTGATTTTTGAAGTTTTTGTTCCTCAAAGAAACTTCGATCTATATTCCCTTCTTCATCTGCATTCATTGCAATAAGATTTATCTTCCCTTCGGTTATTACCTCGTTAATTGAGGGCTTCATTTCTTGACAAACGCCACAAGTAGTTTTGTAAACATAAATCATAAAGTCTTCATTCGATTGAATTTTTGATTTGTATTGTTGAAGGCTAATATTAGTATAATTTGGTCTTTTAAGATTTTTAGAGTTAAAAACAAAAATAAGTATAGCAATCGCTATAACAGATATTAATATAGACAATATTGATTTTTTCATATTTTAATCTCCTCCATACGATGGGATTCTTCACCTTCCTTGACTTCAATTATCGTATTTTCTCTAAAAATAAACTTCCTATCGAAATTAGTTATAACATCGGGATTGTGTGTAATAAAAATTACTATGCAATCCTTTTTCATTAAATTATTATATATATTTGCAAAACCATCTAAATCCACATTGCTAATTGATTCATCTAATATAAGAACACTAGGATTTTGAAGAAGGGCCCTAGCCAAAGATAATCTTTGTTTTTGTCCAGTAGATAAATTTGAAGCCCTCTCATTTATATGGAAATCAAATCCATTTGATAGGGATATAATAGACTCATAAATTTCAGCTTCTTTACAAGCTTTAATTATTTTGTCCATACTAAAATTCTTACCCATGCAAAGGTTTTCTTGTATCGTACCTTTAAACAAGAAAGAATTTTCATCCAAGTAAACGACTTCATTTCTCAAAAAGTTGTTATTCAACTCATTAATATCTATACCATTCATACAAACTTTAGAGTCCCCAATATTATAAAACTTAACCAGTATTTTAGATAATGTGCTTTTCCCTGTACCACTTGCTCCTACAAACAATACCTTTTCATTACGATATATTTTCAAATTGACATTTTTTATAATATCTTGAGAATCACAAAAACTATACGATAAATCATCTATTTGTATTTCGGTAACAGTAGATAATTTTTTTTCAACAGTTTGTTTTGTCTCAGGGTAATCCAAAATGTCAAAGAAGCGATTACCTGCAACTAGTGCTTTTTGTAAGTCAGATTGTATGCCAATTAACCCATCCAAAGAACTCAACATAAATAGTACTAGTGAATTAATAAATAACAAATCTCCTATTGTTATAGAATCTGCAATAATCTGCTGTGCCCCAATCCATAAAATGAAAATAGATGCTGAACTTTGAATTATTTTTTTGAAAATATTATTTTTATTCACCAAATTTTGTTCTTGAAGTGTAGTTTCTAATTGCTGATTAAATTTTTTCTCAAAAGAATCGAAAAAATATTTCTTTTTATTTAAAGAATATATAGTCGGCATATTTTTGATAAATTGGACTAAAAATGAATTAGTGTTCGCTCTCTTTTGCATCATATCTCTATTACGTTTCTCCATCATGTCATAAAACATAATAGATAAAGAAACTAGCATTAATAAAGGAACTAAGGTTGTGAGAAACAACATACTGTTCATCTTATATAGGGCAATCCCTACACCTAAAATGATTGTTAAGTCTAATACAGCTGAAATAGCCGTTGTACCAATAATATGTCTAATATGTACCGCATCATTAAAACGTGAAATAATCTCGCCATCATCCCTATTTTCAAAAAACCTTATTGGTAATTTAGTTAATTTTTTAAAATATTCTTCAGATATTATCCTATCTATCTTGTTTGAAACTTTGATAATTAAAAACGTTCGCATATAATCAATTACATTTCGCAACAAATTAATGCCCAAAAACATCAAGCTTAATATCATTAGATGGTATTCTAAATTTTTGGGAATAATATGGTCAATTACTAATTTAAAAAAGAAAGAGTTGATTACAGTAGCGAGTAGAAACAGTATAGATAAAACAAATACTACTCCTATGAGAAAAACATTCCTCTTAAGTATTATTTTAAAAAAGTCTCTCCTATAATCTTGATTATTAACTCTACATTGGCTAACCTGAATTGGCTCAATTAGTAATAGGATTCCAGTAAAATTTTTTTTAAATTCTTGAATTAGTAGTTTAGATAACTTTTTGCTATTAGGATCACTAACTATCAATTTATTCTTATCTTTTTTATAAACGACAACATAATGTCCTTCATTATCATTCGTTACATGTGCGATAAAAGGAGTAGTTATGTTTTCTAAAACTGTTTCCAGCCTTTCTACATCAACTTGCATAGGCTTACATGCAAAACTCTCAAAGTTTCTAAATAACATTACCAAATCTTTCAAAGTATACCCCTGTTTAACACTAGTCAGGTCTGTTAAATAATTGATACCGTAATTAAATCCGTAAAACTTCAATACTGATGAAACGCATGCTAGACCACAGTCATACTTTCCATGTTGTTTAGTATGTATGTATTTCATCATACCTCTTCCTTTAATATTATATTTGATAAAAACTAAAAGAATTTCGTTATATAACGAAATTCTTTTAGCTTTTTTACATATAAGAAAATTTTTTACGCAATTTTCTTAACAATACTTTTTAAAATATTCACAATTAGCTTGGGTACTTCCACAACCCCATCTATCGCTAGCAGTACTTACACATAATGACCAGAAATATGCACATTGTGCGGCACTTATTCCACTACCACCGGAAGCACCATCACCATGGACCGCTTCCGTACCGCCTTCATAATTTTCTAACTCTTCAATTTGTAACTCTTTCATCAATGCTTTCATTATGTACTCTCCTTTTTGTTTTTAATATTTAAATTAAGAGATTTAATTGTATCATGACGACCCAATAGTAATGATATCAAAATTGGCTACCGACAAGGATACTTTTAGACAAAAAATAACTTTGTCGTACTATAGGCTCTGATATAATAAAATACGGATTACATACATAGATGAAGGAGCTGTTGAAATGGAGCAACTATTAAATCAAGCTAAAACATTACTGCATCAAAATGAAGAAATATTGTCTTTTACAAGTTGTTCATTAGAGATATTTATATACCGAACAGTTTCAAGACCAGGGATGTTAATTCTTACGAACAAAAGACTCTTTTTCTATGGCCCAGATTTTGCGGGCAATTCTTTATTTGAAGAATATTCGTTTGATAATATCTCATCGTTAAAAGTAGAGAAAAATATTTTTGGCCACAAAATTTTATTTAGATATGGTAATGAGTGGGTTAAAATAAAGCATATTCAAAGCGAAAATCCAAAGATATTTGTGCAAAAAATTAGAGAAAAGCTACAGGGATAGATAGGTTCTGTTGCAAAGTTTAAAAAGCAGAAACAGATATTGATACATAAGGGGAACCATTTAGGCAGTGACTAATAATTTGTATAATTCTTTGTACGTTGAAAAACCGAAGTTTGGTCGTGAAGTGACCCCAAAAAGTTAGACATATTGTTTTATTAGGCAGCCCCTGTGGTATGTGTTCGGTATTGCACCGGGCTCATACCTTTTAATTTTGCCTTAATTCGTTTGTGATTATAATATTCTACATAACTTAGCCAACTCTTGTATAAAATGTTCTACACTTTCAAATTCTTGTAGGTAAAGAAGTTCAGATTTCATGATGCCAAAGAAATTCTCAATCACTGCGTTGTCGTAACAATTCCCTTTTCGTGACATGCTTTGTCTAATGCCATGTTTTGTAAGGAAACAACGGTATTTATCCATTTGATAATGCCAACCTTGATCAGATGGATAAGGGGCCTATCGGCCTCTGCTAAACGTTCCAAAGCTTGATTTAACATGTTGGAAACCAGTGAATAGGTTGGTTTGGAAGAGATGGTATACGTTATAATTTCTCCATTAAATAAATCCAACATGGGTGACATATATAACTTTTCTCCAAGTATTTTAAACTCTGTGATATCCGTAGCCCATTTTTCATTTGGTTTTTCCGCTTGAAAATTACGATCTAAAATATTAGAAGCAACCTTGCCAACATTTCCTTTATAAGAGCGATATTTTTTCACACGAACGAGACAGGATAAGCCCAACTCTTTCATGATACGTTGTACCTTTTTATGATTGATCTGATACCCACGATTCATAAGCTCATCACGAATACGTCGGTAACCATAACGTCCTTTATGTTCATTATAAATGGTTTGAATGAGTGTTTTTAATTCGGCATCTTTGTCAGGGACATTCCATTTTTTTACCCAGTAGTAATATGTACTACGTGGAATGCAGGCAAATTTTAATACTGTCTGTATGGGAAATTCAGCCCTTAATTCAAAAATTACTTTTACTTTGTCTTGTTTTGTAATTGTTCCTTGTTTTGAACTAAGGCATTCAACTTTTTTAAATATGCATTCTCCATTCGTAAGCGCTCTACTTCTACTTGTAATTCTTCGATTGATCCTTTAATAGGTGTTGTAGATTTTTTCGTTTTCTTCATCATGTTTAAACGTCCCTCTTTCTTTGATATAAGGGCGTCTGTTCCTTGTGATGCGAATTGTCTTCTCCATTTACGAATTAAACCAGATGAAGGAATATTAAAAATTGCCGCTGCTTCATCCGATGACGTCCCTTGGTCATTCATATAGTTCAGTACGTCTAGTTTAAACTGTGCAGAGTAACTTGCATAGGACTTTATAAACGCTTCTACACCATTATGCTTGTATTGTATGACCCAAGTTCGTATCGTAGATACGGATGCACCTATGGATGCACTTATTGCATCATAACCCACAACTCCTTCTAAATAGGATTGAACAGCAGCTATTTTTTCCTCCGCAGTAAATTTGGTCATAAAAAAACACCTCCAATTGTTAGTTAGTGTCCAACAATTGGGGTGCAGTTCAGTCGCAAACTTCGGTTTCGTTTATATATAGAGCATGAATCGTTTCGATTACTTTCAAGGTACGTGAAGCATGGCGAAGACTTTGAAATCCTGCGGATTTAACAAAACGTCGCTTGATATGTCTATGATCTTGTTCGATGAGGTTATTTAGATACTTAACGGTGCAATGTTTCATATACAGATAAAAACCGTTATATTTCAGTTTTTTGAACGTACAAAGTAGGGTAGGAGCCTTGGGTTCTGTTGCAAAGTTTTCTAAGTGAAATTAAAATGTAAGAAAAATGATTCGAGGAGTATGATGCATGAAATATTTTAAAGGAAAACAGTTCAAGAAAGATATTATTTTGGTAGCCGTCGGCTATTATTGCCGTTTTTCTTTAAGCTATCGTGATGTATCTGAACTCCTGAGAGAACGTGGAATTTCCGTGCATCCAACAACAATCATGCGTTGGGTGCATGAATATGGCAATCTGATCTATCAAATTTGGAAAAAGAAAAACAAAGCCGCAGACCGTGCCTGGCATATTGATGAAACGTATATCAAAGTTAAAGGGAAATGGTGCTATTTATATCGTGCCATTGATAGCGATGGATATACACTAGACTTTCAACTTCGAAAAACACGTAATCATCAAGCCGCTTATGCCTTTATGAAGAGACTAGTCAAACATTTTGGAGAACCATCGGTTCTTACGACAGACAAGGCCCCAGCGTTACTTTGTGCATTCAAAAAATTACAAAAAGACGATTATTATCTCCATACCAGACACTGTACCATTAAACATCGTAATAATCTCATTGAACAAGATCATCGACATATCAAACGCCGATTTGTTAAATCTGCAGGATTTCAAACTCTTCGTCATGCTTCGCGTACCATCAAAGGAATCGAAACGATTCATGCTATATACAAACAAAAGAGAAGTCACATTCCAGACTTCTCTTTTTCGACGTACAAGGAATTACAGCAATTATTCAGAATTTCTTAAACGATAACTGTCTTTTGTAAACGGGTTTATGTTTTTTCAAACTTTGCAACAGAACCATATTTTGTTATCTCCTGTTGCAGAATCCTTATTATAAGGATTCCTTTTTGTATCAAGAATCTACAAAAAAAAGATAAGATTGGGGACACAATCTTATCTTTAGCACAAGGAGTAACCAAAAGGAATAACCATCATATTTTTATAATACTTCAATTTTTGTTAGTTTTAAATATTAAAACCATAATTGATAAGTATATCTATATTGAGAAATTTATTACAAAATTAGCTATAAATGATTCAAAAATCGAAAGTAAACTTTTATTTGCCTTTAAATACTTAATTATCGTCAACTTTATTTAATATATCTATCTCACATTCAAGTTCTTTTGTATCTATAGTGAACTACTCGCCACTTAGCAAAGCTTGGACGCTCTTTTGGTACGGTTGATATTTTACGCAGGAACCGAATGGCTTGGTTTTCGCACACTATTTTCTTCCTGCAGCCTCATATATCAAATTACCAAAGAACTTCATATAGCTAGTTTATCAAAAGTGTTTGGCTATGCCAAACCGAATTTCATCTCCCACCTACCGTTGGGCTAGCGCCCTTCACACGCTTGAGGAAGGAGAATTCTTTCGGTGGTAAAAAAGATACTATTTTCCTTTAAA
This sequence comes from Bacillus sp. CDB3, assembly GCF_002081505.1. Taxonomy (NCBI): domain Bacteria; kingdom Bacillati; phylum Bacillota; class Bacilli; order Caryophanales; family Bacillaceae; genus Bacillus; species Bacillus sp. CDB3. The sequence goes on from NZ_ALBR01000119.1 coordinate 24,726, forward strand.
ATATCCCATGTATCATTCTCCTCATCTCATTTTTTCTAAAGTCTAGCTGAGTTTAGAAATCTTTGCAACGTCCCCCCTATTAGCTATATAATACACCATTAAAATTCCGGCTACATTCCAACCAATTAGTTAAATATGCTTTTATGTTAGGGTCATTAAATTTACTTACGCCAGCCAATATAGTATCTATTAGTCCTGGTATACTATATGGATTTTGCAAAGCAGCTTGTACTATCTGATTAGTGTAATTAGCTATTTCATTTGCTAGTCGCTGTGCTATACCGGGATTTGCACGTTCGATAGCATTTAAGTTTTGAATGTATTGCTGTGTATGTATTAAATAACTTTTTTGCTTTGTTGATAAATTTTGTTTTGAAACCGGGAGGAAAATTCCGAATGATAAGGAAGCATCTTTCACAGTACCGTCTTGGTACATCCCTAGAACATTAACACAAAAATTCCCTGGGGCTGGAGAACACATATTTATACTGTTATTTTGTGTTGAAGCCTTAGCAGGTGTTACTTGCGCTGAAGACATACTAGGTGCAAATATTGTTGCAGAAATACTTAAAGCTAAACCTAAACTTGTGTACTTGACATATTTTTTTAAAGACACGTTGTATCCGCTCCTTGTTGTTAGGATTTCTCTTACATCCAGTAAGAACAATTTAAATATAGTATATCTTCGGATGGTTGATAACAACAAAAAAGTCCGGTTCCGTTGCAAAGTTAGACAAATATAAAGAGGGCTATAGGTTTTGGATAGAATTTAAACAACCGCTATTAATTTTTGTAGTTCTTTGTACGCAGAAAAGACGAAGGGTTCTGTTGCAAAGGTTTCTAAATGAAATTAAAATGTAAGAAAAATGATTCGAGGAGCATGATGCATGAATATGGCAATTTGATTTATCAAATTTGGAAGAAGAAAAATAAATCAGCACATTTCGTATGGCATTTAGAGGAAACCTATATCAAAGTCAAGGGAGAGTGGCGTTATCTTTATCGTGCGATTGATCAAGAAGGATATCCCTTGGATATCCTTCTTCGTAAAACAAGAGGCCATCAAGCCGCCTATATGTTTATGAAAAGGTTAGTGAAAGCTTTTGGAGAACCAACGGCTCTCACAACAGACAAGGCTCCTGCCCTACTTTGTGCGTTCAAAAAACTGAAACATAACGCGGTTTTTATGTGCATACGAAACATTGCACCGTTAAGCATCTAAATAACCTCATCGAACAAGATCATAGACATATCAAGCGACGTTTTGTTAAATCCGCAGGATTTCAAAGTTTTCGCCATGCTTCACGTGCATTGAAAGAAATCGAGACGATTCATGCTATATATAAACGAAACCGAAGTTTGCGACCAAACTTCGGTTTTTCAACGTACAAGGAATTAAACAAATTATTAGTTACTGCCTAAATGATTCCCCTCATGTATCAATACCTGTTTCTGCTTTTTTAAACTTTGCAACAGAACCCTGTTTACCAAGTCTAATTAGTTTTCATACAATATCTTCTGTTTCCCCTGGTAAGGATAGGTTTTAATCTCATCTGTATATAAATTTTCATGAAATAAATGAATGGCTGTAATTTGTCTACAATCGTAGGTATGGTAATAATATGTACCGGACTCCATACACATTGCGCTTGTATAGAGGGTATACTCTAATATACCTTCTTCCGTTATCACTCCACCCTTAGGAACCTCGCAAGTTGATAAGATATGAAAAATGGCCGATACGCCCTCTTCTTCGTTATCTATACCTTGAATATTTTGTTTGCCATATGCTGCCCGCACGAACCTTGATGGTGGGGTGAAATCCCCAGGAAGTCCCATCGAACCTGAACCTTGTCCAAAAGCACTTCCCCACTGTGTTGGCGCAAATGGCTGCGATTTAAGACCAATATATTGTCTTAAATTTTGTAAATGCCAGTTAAACTCAGGACTATTGGTCATCACCCCCAGCGGATTGTCATACATTTTTATTCCTTCAGTTGTCGGCTCTATTACAATACATCCTCCCCATTTATCCGCTAAAATCCAATGTAGCGGTAGAGGAAGTCCTAAAACAGGTAATGGTACATTCAAAAAGGAAATACTATAAACAGATTTTTTTAACTCTTCAACAGAATTGAATTGTGTGAGACTCCAAGCCACAAAATCAAATGGAGCCAGATTAGTTTTATTGTAATCTATACTTTTACTATAAGTAGCGAATCCTGGGAAATAGAGTGCTGCACATGTCATACCTGATTCATTTACTCCGTCCGCCATAATGACTCTTCCTTGATGACTAATCCCCATTCCGACAACAGCTTGTTTCGCCTGGATGGTTTCACCTGTTATATTGTTCCATTGGTAACGTCGAGGAATTATTACTACTTCTTGATTGAAACCTAATATAAAATCCATCGTTCTTGCAAAAAGATGCTGACAGTTATTTGTCTGTAATGTCAAACTAGTACACATGAAGAACTCCTCCATTATATAGTTATATATTTTACAAAATCTTGATAAATCAGTAAAATAAAAAAGCACTTTACTTACTAAAAATATGGTTTCTAAGATTCTGTTGCAAAGTTTCTTAACATCAAATTAGATGAGAGATTTGTGACTAACTATTATACAATTATAAATAATTTTTATATAACAAAGCAAAAATAGCTTTATTTAGGTGCTTTTGTATGAGTATTTATTTCGTGTTTTTATGTTTTTACAATGATGATGCAAAGTGTTTATAATCCTTACGGTAGCCTTACTTTTTCATTATCAATTCTGCCGTTCATACTTCTTCACAAGTCGATAAAATGTAGTTTTTGCGATATCTGCTTGCTTCATAGCTTCTACGCCTGTTAGTTCACCTACCTTCCAAGCATTATAAGCAGTAATAAACTCAGCTGTTATTTTAGCTTCAGGTCTTCCCAAATGCCTTCCTTGCTTTTTAGCTAATTCAATTCCTTCTTTTTGTCGAGTTTTTATCTTTGTGCGCTCCTCTTCAGCCAGCCAAGAAAGGATTTGCAGTACAAGGTCTGTAATGAGGTTTCCCAGGTTATCTTGATATTTTGTTGTATTTTGTACATTTTCATTGATGTATATCCATCAACTTTCTTCTAATAAATCCTGAATAATTTTATTCATTCCACTTCTTCCAGCGGCCATCATGTGTTTGAGCGTAAAGTTATCCATTATCTCTTCAAGTTCTACCTCTAAATGTTCTAATGAAAATTCATCTGTACAGAAATCAAGTTCTACCTTACCCAGTGCTGCTATAAATGTGCTAATAATTACTACCTTCTCAAGCTTAGTTAGTTCCATCCTCTCGCCCCCTTATCTTTCCCCCATAAAAAACACCGATTAGGGTGTTTACTAATTTATATTCGGGTTTTTTGGTATTAAAAACCAAAAAATAGTAAATAATAGGGCTTGATAAAGAATGTACCATATGATTTGTACGTTAAATGGCGGGTAGTTCACAGCGGATTAAAGTTTAGATTTTTTAGAGAAGAACTTACTGAAGAATGATTTACTTCTCTCTTCGCTTTGCTGATGAACAAACTCTAACATTTCATTCATTTTTTCTTGCATGTCAGAGAGTTGTTCTTTCAATTCGTTTTTTCTTGTCTTTCCTTCAATTTCTCTTCGCGTTCATCTAAAAACATTTTTGTTATGCTCTGATTCTGTAAATGTATATCCTGTTGCTGTTCGATTAGCTGTTGTTGCTTTTCAAAAACAGCTTGAGTAACGAGTTGTTTTTCCTCGTTGTCTTTATGGATAACATTTAAGATTCTGTTGC
>NZ_ALBR01000120.1:0-4684 GCF_002081505.1 Bacillus sp. CDB3
CTGCACCTTCACTTGCTGCCGCATTAGACCCTCTATGGTTATTGAAATACAACTTCGTGAAAATTCCAATTTCAGGATTGTTAAAGCGTTAAGAACGCCACTTTTAAAAATATATTGGCTATGTTTATATAATTTGTCCACTAACAAATCCCTTATTCCAATTAGTCCTATTCAATTGATTAATGTTAAAATACGATAAATAAGACTACACGTTATGAATATACAAAGCCTCGTATGAATCATTCATTATTTCCGTCGTTTTTTCACTTTGTAGGGGAATCGAATTTACTTACATTACTAACACATAGGAGGTTATCATGAAGAAATTTAGACTTTCATCTTTTCTTCCGTTAAGTTGTATACTTCTACTCGTACTTGTAAGTCCCCTTTACGATGTATTAAATAAAACTACTGTTCACACAGTAAACGTCACAACTGTAATAGATGATTGGATTCCATTTGTGAAAGTATTTATTATTCCTTATTTACTTTGGTTTCCTTACTTATACGGTGCACTTATTTATTACTGTCTTGCTGATCGAAAGCAATATTACGTCACTTTAAGTAGTGTCATTCTTGGAAAACTTGCTTGTTTTTCTATTTATTATTTTTGGCAGACAACTGTACCACGTCCAACCGTCGTTGGAACAGACGTATTTTCCGAACTAGTCCGCTACATTTATAGTATTGATCAACCAGTAAACTGTTTCCCTAGCATTCATGTTCTTACAACATTTGTGATTATGTTAGCTGCCTTGAAGCGTAGAGAACAGCATGCTTTTGAATATTACATCCTTACGTTATTCGGTATACTTATCATTTTATCAACCTTATTTACGAAGCAGCATGCATTCGTTGATGTCGTTTCTGGTATGACACTCGCGGGTATACTATACTTCGGTGTTCAGCTATTATTAGCAAAAGAAACAGCGATAATTCCAGTAAAAAAAATCATAAAATGTAATTAAAAAGCAGACTGTGGCTTCTCAGTCTGCTTTTCTCTATATAAAAGGAGGTTATTAAATCAAGATTGTGGCACAGTCATGTGACTGAGGTTGCGTATATGCAACAGAACCATAAAAAAGATAGGCACATTTTTTAAGAGGTACCCATCCTTTTAATAAATTTAATATTTAATTCGAGTCACGTAAATTTACCATACATGATTAACCATTCACTTATGTATTTTACAGTTTGCTCTTCCAGAACAAGTATATATTATACTGCAATGCTATACAATCTAAATTTTAGTAATACATAGTGTGATGACTCATATTTTAAAGTAATTCTATCAGTATTTCCAAGTTTGTAGCATGACTTTCAGTTATTTTGAAGTTTTTTCACCAGAACCCGCATTTCCCTACAGTTTAGCTCCACTCGAAAAACTTTGCAACAGAACCTTTAAAAGTCTTATCAACGGACAAATTTAGTGTGCATATAATCATTACGATATCAGTTGAAAAATGATCAAAAATCCTGAATGCTTCATACAGTATGTTGTATGTCTTGTATGATTTATTCTTCTTATTTGTATTTTAATTCTATGATTTTAGAGTAGTGAAAAACTTTGCAACAGAACCCCGGTATGCGTGTAGAAAATAAAACACAATGGTTACATACTGCGAGTACACCGGAGGGACATTGCAACATATTCATCAAAAACGTGGAAAAGAAGCGATGGATGCGGGTGAAATACTGCCTTCTTTTTCTGAAATCGCGATGCATGATGGTTGGAAACCATATGATGTGTATACAGATTGTCGTCACATGTTATGTAATGCCCACCTTTTACGAGATTTGCAGGGAATTATTGATAGTACCGGCCAAAAGTGGGCACAACAAATGCAGGAGTTTCTAACGCAATCTCTGACGCTGAAAAACGGTTCTGTTGCATAGTTTCTTAACATCAAATTAGATAAGATATTACCTATTTTAATTACTTATGCTCTTCTAAAATAACGCGCTTTATATACAAGGTGTATATATAAAGCGCGTTAAATAATAGAGTACATAAAAACATATATTTGTATTAGATAAAAACATTTATTATAAATTGACGAAAAATAATATTCGCAAATTTTGTTCTTTTTCAATTATTTATGTTATATTAATCTTGCTGGTAATAGCTTGCTCTATTTGTACTTGCTTATTCAATTCAAAAACCCCCCACTCTTTATTGTATAAAGAATAGGGGGTTTTTGTGTAAACAAATATCATCATAAAAACTTGCATGTGTGCTATACAGGAACATTTATTATTCTAACACAATCGAAAACAGACACACGAAAATATGCATGATTGCATAGCAAAACTCCTATTTAACGAATTTACCGAAAGAATTCTCCTTCCTCAAGCGTGTGAAGGGTGGCAGCCTAATGGTAGGTGGGAGATGAATTTTGGTTTGGCATAGCCAAAAACTTTTGATACACTAGCTATATGAAGTTGCAGGAAGAAAATAGAGTGCGAAAACCAAGCCATCCGGTTCCTGCGTAAAATATCCCATATATCATTCCCCTCATTAAATACGGTTATCATGCCAGAAATTCACTGAGAAGTGGCTCTCTTCATGATATGTTTCAAACTCATAACCCTCTTCTTTTAAACCCTTTAAAATTACTGGTACAGCAGCAACGGATTGTGGATGAATGTCATGCATTAAAATAACTTCCTGTGATTTCGTTGCACCTGCCAATACATTTTGAGCAATTTGTGCTGCAGCCGCATCAACTGGTACTTTATTGTATTTCCAGTCTAAAGAATCAATTGTCCAATCCCATACTCTAAAGCCGCCTTCTACTACTTTATTTCGAAGTTCCTTATTTAAACCTCGCATTGAACCATATGGTGGACGTGTTAATTTAGGTGATTTCCCAATAATATTTGCGATTAAGCTTTGATCTTCTTTCATTTCATTAACATACTCGCCATTTTTATATAACTTGACAAAATTATGGGTCATACTATGCAAGCCAACATAATGACCCTCTGAATTCTCATATTTTACTAAATCAGGAAACTCTTTCACATTCGCTCCAATTAAAAAGAATGTCGCCTTCGCATCATGTTGTTTTAACATATTTAATAATTCAGCCGTATATTTGCCTGGCCCGTCATCAAATGTTAGGTAAGCAACTTTTCTTTCTTTTCCATTAAAACGACTCGGTGCCGTTTTATTCATTTCAACTTTCGGTTGTTCACTTGAAAACTGTATTACATTTTCTTGCTTCGCAACAGAAGTAATAGATTGAAACATGAAATACCCAACTACCACTGCTGCAATCGCTATTATAACGACTACTATTCGTTTCATATTAAAAGTCTTTTCCATTCCAGCGAATCCCTTTCCTTAGTAGTCTTATATATAAATCACCCGGATCTGTTACTAAGTTTCTTAACATCAAGTCAGATGAGAGATTGGGCTCTGTTGAAAAGTGGATACAAGTTTAAATAGATTGAGTAAAAGACACCAAATTTTATGTACTTGTGAATACGAATCGTAAGAAAAGCATCCGATTTGGATGCTTTTCGTTAAGTGTCTAAAGTTATTTAGACTTACCATTAAATTGTTTTTTTGCTAGGGCTACTAAACGTTTTGTGATTTCACCACCAACAGAACCATTTGCGCGAGATGTTGTATTTGGACCTAGTTTCACGCTAAATTCTTGTGCAATCTCATACTTCATACGATCGATTGCAGGCTCAGCACCTTGTACCAATGCGGTATGATTCTTTCTGGTATTCTTTTTAACATTCTTTTTGATATTCTTGCTTGGCATATATATCACCTCCTATAGTTCTACTATCTATGGTTTTACTATGCTATGAAGAATAGGGAAATATTTACTCCTTTTTTTGGATACCTTTTTATGGAAAAGTTCAACAGTTTCTACTCCTATATAATAAAAAAGGTATATTGGACCAAAAATAGAATAAGTTATATATCCACACATGTGTTTCACGTTTCATCGTAATTCATACCTGCAAAAAAGAGACGAAAAAATTCGTCTCTTTTTTGTTCCAACTGTTATCATAACAAACACCAAAATAGCTTCTTTTTGATTTTTATTGGTATACAGGACCAAAAAACGTGCATATTAAGAGAAACAAAGAACAAATTGTATCAGTGCTTGCCATGAACTGTATCACCGTTTGCCATACGGAATTGATTACTCCTATTTATATAATATAGATATAAGTAGAAACGATACGTTTGTTCTTTGTTCCCTTATTAGTGCTCTTTTTCTCTTCTTCTAAGAACAAAATAACCCTGCATGTCCTAATAAAGCAAACCCAATTATTATTTCTATCATCTGTTTTATTTAGGTTAGTGGTTGATCCCACCGCCAAGTTGTTGTTTCGCCATTGCTACTAAACGTTTTGTGATTTCACCACCAACAGAACCGTTTGCACGAGCTGTTGTGTCTGCACCAATTTGTACACCAAACTCTTGTGCAATTTCATACTTCATCTGATCAATTATATTTTCAGCACCTCGAACTACTAATTCATGACGAATTCCACTATTATTGTTTACCATATTGTATCACCTCCTATGTTTTTAATATGATACGAATTAGGATATTTTAACCATTTATTTTTATGTCTCAAATCTTCTTCAATTATAGTTCCTAAACTAAAATTTATATAAAAGGGGGCATCTGTGTATCGCATAGATTTTCAGGTT